>JAIESI010000360.1 GCA_019746135.1 Xanthobacteraceae bacterium | reverse complement strand
ACGCCGGATGATTCGAGGTTGATCACCTCGGAGACTACGCCACCCTCATTTCCAACCAACCCCGCGACGGCACCGAATCGGTCTCGTGAGAGTTCTCCTGGACGAATGCGTTGACTGGCGCCTTTCGCGCCAAATTGTCGGACATGAGGTCAAAGACGGCTCATCAGATGGGGATGGGCGACGATCAGGAACGGAGAGTTGCTGACCTTGGCGTCACAGCATTTCGACGTGTTCGTCACCGTAGATCGCAATCTGGCCTATCAACAGAACTTTGCCGAATATTCGATTGCCGTCGCCGTTCTCTGCGCCCGCTCAAACCCGCTGGCCGAATTGATCCCGCTGGTTCCAACCTTGCTCAAGGCGATCGAGGAGACCAAGCCGGGCGTTCCGAGGCTGGTTGGCGATCGGCCATGACTTTGCAGCTTCGTGGAGCAGGCGCAGCGGAGGAAACGATATGAAAGCCTGGCAAATCGGCAAGCACGGCGGCCCGGAAGAGATGCGGTGGAACGACATTCCCCTGCCCGAGCCCGGCGCGGGCGAGGTCCGCATCCGCCACACCGCGGTGGCGCTCAACTTCCGCGACATCCTGGTGCGGCGCGGCCAGCATGCGGTGAAGGCGTTTCCATCGGGGCTCGGCACCGAAAGCGCGGGCGTGATCGACGCGGTGGGCCCAGGCGTTGCCGACTTCAAGGTCGGCGATCGTGTGGCCACCGTGGCGCGGCCGGATTGCGCCTATGCCGAGGCGCGGATCGCACCGGCGGCGCGCACCGTGAAGCTCCCCGACAACATCGACGCGAAGACCGCGGCCGCGATGATGGTGCGCGGCATGACCGCGCGCTACCTGCTGAAAGCCACCTACGCGGTGAATCCCGGCGACACCATCGTGATCCATGCGGCGGCGGGTGGCGTCGGCCTGATCGTCAGCCAGTGGGCGAAAGCGCTCGGCGCGACCGTGATCGGCACGGTCGGCTCGGACGACAAGGCCGCGGTCGCCAGGGCCCACGGCTGCGACCACGTGTTCCGCTACGACGATTTCGCCGCCGGCGTGATGGAGGTCACCGGCGGCAAGGGCGTGCCGGTGGTCTACGACTCGATCGGCAAGGTGACGTTCGAAAACTCGCTGACGTGCCTCAGACCGCGCGGCATCCTCGCCTCGTTCGGCGAGTCGTCGGGCGATCCGCCGCCGGTGTCGGCGCGCGACCTCGGCAACATGGGCTCGCTGTTCGTCACCCATCCAAGCCTCATTCACTACACGCAGACGCGCGCGGAGCTGCTGGAGACGGCGACCGACCTGTTCGGCGTGGTGGCCAGCGGCAAGGTGAGGATCGAGATCAACCACGCCTATCCGCTGACCGACGCGCCGCAGGCGCATCGCGACGTCGAGGCGCGCAAGACCACCGGTTCCGTCGTGCTGATGCCTTGAGCGGTGCCACACGATCCGGCACCATCCGCCGCGATGCCGCAAACCACCCGCAAGACTTTTCGGGCGATGCTCAGGCCCGGTGCCGCCGTCATCCTGCCGGGCGTCGCCAACGCGCTTGCGGCGCGGGTCGCGGCCGATTGTGGGTTTGACGCGGCCTATGTGACCGGGGCGGGCATCGCCAACACGTTCCTCGGCATTCCCGACAATGGCCTCGTGACGGTGAGCGAGCTCGCGGGCCATGTGACGGCGATCCGCGAGGTGTTTGCCGGCCCGCTGATGGTCGATGCCGACACCGGCTTCGGCAACGAGCTGAACATGCGCCGCACCGTGCAGACGCTGGAGCGCGCAGGCGCCGACGCGATCCAGATCGAGGACCAGGTGTTCCCCAAGCGCTGCGGCCACTTCGAGGGCAAGGAGGTGATCGGCGTCCGCGAGATGGTTGCCAAGATCAGGGCGGCAGTGGACGCACGCACCGATCCGGACCTGATCGTCGTCGCGCGCACCGACGCACTCGCGGTGGAGGGTTTCGAGCGGGCGATGGAGCGGGCGCATCTGTTTCGCGAAGCCGGCGCCGACGTGGGCTTCGTCGAGGCGCCGACCACGCCGGAGCAGATGGCCGCGATCGGCCGCCTGCCCTACCCGCAGCTCGCCAATATCGTCATCGGCGGCAAGACACCGGAGCACTCCAATACGGAGCTGAAGGCGCTCGGCTTCGCCGGCGTGATCTATGCCAACACCGCCTTGCAGGCCGCCGTGCTGGGAATGCAACGCGCGCTCGGGCACCTTAAGAAGAACGGCCAGGTGGGCGATGCCGCCGAGCTGCTGGCGACGTTTTCCGAGCGGCAGCGGCTGGTCGATATCGCCTCGTTCCAGGCGATGGAGCGCAAGTATAAATGAGTGCGCGCGTGCCGGTGCTGATCGTCGGCGGCGGACCGGTGGGCCTGGCGCTCGCGGGCGAGCTCGGCTGGCGCGGCATTGCCTGCACGCTCATCGAGCAGTCCGACGGCTCGATCGAGCAGCCGAAGATGGACCTGGTCGGCATCCGCACCATGGAGTTCTGCCGGCGCTGGGGCATCCTCGACTGGGTGCATGATGCGCCCTACCCGCTCGACTACCCGCAGGACTACATCTACGTCACCGGGCTGAACGGCTACGAGCTCGGCCGCGAGCCGTTTCCCGGCCGCGGCTTCGAGCCATGCCCGCCGGAAAGCCCGCAAAAGCGCGAGCGCGTGCCGCAAGACATGTTCGATCCGATCCTGCGGCGGTTCGCCGAACGCTCGGGGCTCGCGACGCTGCGTTACAATTGCGAGCTGGTGTCGTTCAGCGAGACGCCGGACGGCGTTATGGCCCGCATCCGCAACACGCTGACGGGCGCCGAAGAAACCATCGAGGCCGACTATATGGCCGGCACCGACGGCGGCGCCAGCACGGTGCGCGAGCAGCTCGGCATCGGCATGACCGGCAATCCGGCGCTCACCTACACCACCAACGTGATGTTCCGCTGCGCGGATTTTGCACGCCTGCACGACAAGGGGCTCGGCTATCGCTTCATCTTCATCGGCCCCGACGGCGTGTGGCTGACGATCGTCGCGGTCAACGGCCGCGACCGCTTCCGCATGTCGATCGTCGGCTCGCCGCAGAAGATCAACCACGGCGAGGACGATATCCGCGCCGCGCTCCGCCGCGCCATGGGCCGGGATTTCGACTACGACATCATGTCGGTGATGCGCTGGGTGCGGCACGAGCTGGTCGCCGACCGCTACGGCACGGAGCGAATCTTCATCGCCGGCGACGCCGCCCACCTGATGTCGCCGACCGGCGGCTTCGGCATGAACACCGGGATCGGCGATGCGGTCGATCTCGGCTGGAAGCTCGAGGCGGCGATCAAGGGCTGGGGCGGGCCGTCGCTGTTGTCGACCTACGAGGCCGAGCGGCGGCCGGTGGGCCTGCGCAACGTTGCCGAGGCGAGCCGGAACCTGAAGCGGATGCTGTCGACCCGCGAGCGGCTGCCGGGGCCGGAGATTTTTGCCGATGGCCCCGAAAGCGACGCCGCGCGCAAGGACTACGGCGACTGGTTCGCGGCGATCATGCGGCACGAATGGTTCGCCAACGGCGTGATGATGGGATATCGCTACGACCATTCGCCGATCGTCTTTCCCGACGGCACCCCGGCCCCGCCCGACCTCTCCCATCCCTACGTACAGACCGCCCGCCCCGGCGCCCGCGCGCCGCATGTCTGGATCGGCGAAAGCAGATCGACGCTCGACCTGTTCGGCCGCGGTTTCGTGCTGCTGAAGCTCGGCCGCGCCTCGCCTTCGACGACCGGTATCGAAACGGCTGCGAGGGCACGCGGCGTACCGCTCACCGTGCATCCGTTCGCGGATGAAAAGGCGATGGCCGCCTATGAGCGCGCGTTGGTGCTGGTGCGGCCGGACGGCCATGTGGCCTGGCGTGCCGACGCCGAGCCCGCCGACGCGGGCGCCCTGATCGACACCGTCCGCGGGCAGACCGGCCAAGCCCGACAACAAAAGCTGGGGAGCCAAAGATGACCGACAAACTGCGTGCGAAGCTGATCAACGCCGGCCGCGTCCTCGTCGACGAGGGCCAGGGCGACTATGTCTGGGGCCACATCTCGGTGCGGCTCCCCAATGAACCCAACAGGTTTCTGATGAAGCCCGGCTGCATCGGCATCGAGGAGATGACCGACGACAACATCATCACGGTCGACATCGAGGGCGACAAGGTGTCGGGCGACTGGCCGCGGCACAACGAGGTGTTCATCCATTCCGAAGTCTTGCGCGCGCGGCCCGACGTCAACTGCGTAATCCACACCCATCCGGAACATGCGGTCGCCTTCTCGTCGCTCGGCAGGGAGCTGCAGCCGATGTCGAACGACGGCACGATGTTCTCGGCCGGCGTGCCGATTTTCTCCGAGACCACCGACCTGATCGTCAACCAGGAGCGCGGCAAGGCGGTGGCGCGCACGCTCGGCGACAAAGGCGCGCTTATCCTGCGCAACCACGGCATCGTCACCGCGGGCTCGACCATCGAGCACGCGGTGTTCCTGGCGATCAAGCTGGAGAAGGCCTGCCGCATCCAGATGCTGGCCGAGCAGGCCGGCGGGCCGAAGCTGTTCGTCAAGGAGGAAGAGCTTGCGGCCAAGCGCTCACGCACCAACCGCGGCGATTCCCAGGGCAACGCGTTCAGCTATCTGGTGCGCCGCTCCTACCTGCGCTGCGGCTGCGAGGTGCCGCAGGAATATCAGGCCACGCTCGAGAACTTCGACAGCACCGGCTACAAGGGCGGCAAGGGCTAGACACGGTCATTCCGGGGCGCGCCGACAGGCGCGAGCCCGGAATCCAGACGCCAACACCGCCCTCGGAACTGGATTCCGGGCTCGCTCGCTGACACGAGCGCCCCGGAATGACAGTGCCTCCTCACTGCACCTTCACGCCGACGTCGCGCACCAGCTTGCCGTACTTGTCGTAGTCGCGCTTGATCAGCGCCGAGAAGTCGGCGGGTGACAAAATCAGCGGCTCGAGTGCGCCGGTGACGTTGAGCTTCTGGGCGAAGTCCGCCTCGTGCAGCACCTTCTGCACCTCGGTGCGAAGCTTGGTCACGATCGGCTCGGGCGTCGCCGGCGGCGCGAACAGGCCGAGCCAGATGGTGAGGTCGTAGCCCGGGTAGTAATCGGCGATCGGCGGCAGGTCGGGGAACAGCGGCGAGCGCTTGGTGCCGGTGGTGGCGAGACCGCGCAGCTGGCCGCCGCGGAGAAGGCCGGCGCTGGAGGCCCCGGCGAGCACGACCATGGTCTCACCCGCGACCGTCGCGGTGCCCGCCGGCGAGCCGCCGCGATAGGGCACGTGCAGCATGTTGATCCCGGCGCGCTGCTTCAGCATCTCGATGCCAAGCTGATGCTGGCTGCCGTTGCCCCCCGATGCATAGGCGATCGGCGGGTTGGCCTTCCTGGCGTATTCAATGAGTTCCGGCACGGTTTTCACCGGCAGGCCCGGATTGACCGCGAGGAAGAACTGGTTCGATGCGACGCTCGAGACCGGCAAGAGATCCTTGAGGGCGTCGTAGGGCAGCGACGGATAGACGTGCGGATTGATGGTGATCAGGCTGTCGGCGGCGAGGATGAGCGTGTAGCCGTCCGGCTCGCCCTTGGCGACGGCGTCGGCCGCGACATTGCCGTTGGCGCCGGGCCGGTTCTCGACAAAGAACGAGCCGCCCATGGTCTCGGTCAGCCGCTGCGCCAAGAGCCGAGCCGCGATGTCGGGCGCGCCGCCCGGCGGGATGGTGACGAGGATTTTGACCGGCCGCGTCGGATATTGCTGTGCGTCCGCGTCGCCCGTGAACGCGGCTGCCAGCGCCAGCACTGCGAGAGCAAGCCCAATCGCCTTCATCGCCATCTCTCCCGTTTATTCTTTTGCCATTTGTTCTGTCGGCGCAAAGCTAGTCTTTGAACCGGCCGCGCGGAAGCCCGCCGGCATAGGCTAGCGTAGCGACGCCGTCCTTCGGACGGCTATGCGACACATCGCGCTCCGGCTTTCTTGGGTTGGTCGCATTTTCTGCGGCGAACCGCTTCACACTTCGCCGGAAAATGCTTTAGCGTTCCGGCCGACGCTCGAAACAACCAAAGGGAGGCGTGCGATGGCGTTGAAAGTGCGGCGGATCATCACGGGACACGATGCGAACGGCAAGGCGATCGCCAAGATCGACGAGGTCGTCAGCAATATCAGGGAGGGCCGGCCGGGCGCGCTCGCGCACGCGATCTGGACCACCGAAGGCTTTCCGGTGAACAACGACACCCAGGAGGACGCAGGCGCGCGCCCGGTGCAGACCACGCTGCCCGGCGGCACGATCTTCCGCGTCATCGAGTTCAAGCCCGGCGTGCAGGCGCGCAACCATCGCACCGACTCGATCGACTATATCGTCTGCATGGCGGGCGAGATCGACATGGACCTCGACGGCACCGTGGTTCACCTCAAGGCCGGCGACGTGATGGTGCAGCGGGGCACGATCCACAACTGGATCAACAACGGCAAGGAGTCGTGCATCCTCGCGGTGATCCTGATCGACGCGAAATCGGTGAAGGCCGAGAACGGCAAGGTGCTGCCCGCGGTCGGGTAAAGACTCGTCCCGCGGTCATTCCGGAAACCGCGCGGTACAAGCGCGTTTACGCGCGTCTTCGACGCGCTATGGCGGTTATCCGGAATCCATACTCCGCAGCAGTGGTCATGGATTCCGGGGTCACGCGCTTCGCGCGTGCCCCGGAATGACAGTGCCCTACTTGGCGAGCAACACGACCGCTTCGACTTCATAAAGCGCATCCGGCCGCGCCAGCGCCGGCACGCCGATCGTCGTGCTCGCCGGCGGCTGCGACGTGTTCACGTACTTGTCGCGCACCTCGCGATAGACGCCGAGGTTGTTCGGGATGTCGACCAGGTAGTTGTTGAGCTTGACCACGTCGTCGAAGGTCGCGCCGACCGCCGCAAGCGCGGCCTTGAGATTGTCGAACGCCTGCCCGCACTGCGCGCGGAAGTCGCCGGCGATGTCGCCGTTCGGCTTCAAGCCGAGCTGGCCGGCGATGTAGACGATCCGGCCGGGGCCGGTGACCTCGACCACGTGGGTGTAGCCGCCCGGCTTGGCGATCGCCGCCGGATTCATGAAACGCGTGTTGGCAGGCATGGACAGACGCCCCGATGTTTGGGCGCCGCCCGATGCGGCACCCGGCGGCCGACTATAGCCAAATCAGACGGGGCGAGGTGCGGCCGCGAAGCAGCCGCCAGACGTCAGTGCGTCCGATCAATGGGTCCAATCAAATCAATGGGTCCAAGCGCCGCGGCGGGTGTTGGAAAAGTTGTCGGCGTAGGACAGGCCTTTGCGCGCCGCGGACTTTGCGTCCTGCACCTGATAGGCAATGCCGTGGCGCTCGGCATAGGCCACCGCCTCTTCCTTGGTGGCAAAGCGCAGCCGCAGCTGGCTCTTCATGTCGCCGGAGCTGGTCCAGCCCATCAGCGACTCGACGACGCGCGGCTCCTCGGGCTCGTAGTCGAGCACCCAGTCGCGGGTCTTGGCGTGACCGGACTGCATGGCGGTCTTGGCGGGGCGGTAGATGCGGGCGGTCATGGGCCTCGTGCCGTTCTGTCAAAGTGCTGGTCGGAGCAGCAGGATTTGAACCTGCGACCCCCTGCTCCCAAAGCAGGTGCGCTACCAGGCTGCGCTATGCTCCGAAGGCGCAAGTGAATCGCATGATGGCCCAATGGGGTCAATGCGCCGTTTACGGCGCTTTTTCCCATTCCGCGGGGCTGAAACGAACCACGGCCCCCTCATACGGCGGACGCGTGTTCTGGAAGGCGCCGCCGGCGTAGAGGTTGCCGGCGCTGTCCCAGACCACGGTGTCGACGAACGGCATCGACACCTTCAGCGTGTTCCGGTGCCGGCCGTCGCGGTCGAAGATGTGCACCCGCCCCTCGCCGTATTCGGCAACCGCCATGAGGCCGGGGCGGAGCGCGATGCCGTCGGGGCCGGCGAGCGGAAACGAATGGCGCGTGGCCGCCGGCACCTGCGCGAAGTCGATCAGCACCTTGCGGGCGGTGACGCGGTGGCGGCTGTCGAGGGTGAACGCGAGCACGCGGCGCGCCAGATGCTCGGAGAGATAAAGCGTACGGGTCGCCGGGTCGAAATTGACGCCGTTGGCATAGCGGATCTCCCTGACCACCTCGGTCATCACGCCCGCGGCGCTCAGGTGATAGACGCGGCCGGTCGCCGGCGCCGAGAGGTCGAAAATGCCGGCGTCCGAGAAGAACGCACCGCCCTGCCCGTCGCTCGCCGCGGCGTTGGGGTCCTGCAGGCGCGTGCCGTCCGGGGCATTGGTGAAGCGGCGGCCGGTCGTGCCGTTGGCCGAAACCTCGACCATCGCCCGGCCGAGATGGCAGTCGACCACGAAGCCGGACGGCCCGAACGGAACGATCTGCGTCGGACCGCAGCCGGGCAGATTCCAGAACTCGCGCGTGCCGCCGCTCTCGACGATGGTGACGCGGTCGGCGCCCATCTCGGTGAAGTAGAGCTTGCCGCCGTGCCAGAGCAGGCCCTCGGGGTAGGCCCCGGACGCCACCACCGCGGGCTCCGCCGCCGCAGCACCTGCGAGCAGCGCGAGACCCAGCGCGATGGCGTGTGCTTTCATGCAGCCTTGCCGGATTCTTTGCCGGATTCTTGGCCGGATTCTTGGCCGGCTTCTTCGCCGCGCAGATAGCGGTCGGCGGCGACCATCACAAGGCCGCAGACGATGGTGACCGCGGCAAACACCATGGTCAGCGCGCGGGAGCCATAGAGCGGCATCAGCGTGAAGGTGGTCACCAGCGTGCCGAGCACGTTGCCGATGGTGGACACGCCATAAACATAGCTGACGATGCGCCCGCCGAACTTGACCGACACCAGCAGGAGCCGCACCGCAAACGGCGTGAACACGCTCATCAAAGTGAGCGGCAGAAGCAGCAGCATCGTCGCGCCGAAGATGATGCCGGCCATGCCGTCGCCGATCCCGGTGAGCGTCCAGGCGAACAGCGGGTCGACCCAGAGCGGAATGGTGAAGAGATAGATGCCGGCGACCACCAGCAGCGCGCCGCAGAGCTTTGGCGACATGGTGCGGTCGACCAGTGCGCCGCCGATCAGGTAGCCCGCCATCAGCGCCACCAGCACGGTCGCGATCAGCGACGCCCAGGTGTTGATGCCGCCTCCGAAGTACGGATAGAGGTAGCGGCTCGCCAGCATCTCGAAGCCCATCAGGGCAAAGCCGAGAACCAGCGCCAGCCCCATCAACAGAGCTCCGCGCATGAAAGAGTGCTGCATCACCGGGGCACTTCCGTCTGTTCTTTCCACTTTTCGTTGTTCTTCTCGATCGCGCGCATGGTCTCCACCGGTGCGAAATCGTCGGTGAGGATCTTGCCGGTGGGGCGCGCCAGCACACGCCGCTGGGCCGCCAGCGTGCGCAGGTCGTGGCGGAACTGGTAGCGCTCCTGCGCCTTCGCGGCGCGCGCCAGGAGCTCGGGCTGGGGAAGCGACGGGCCTTCATAGCCGACCGCGACGACATTGCCGCCGCCGTCATAGAGATCGACCGAGGGAAATACCGACCGCAGCGTCGCGGTCGCGGAATCGAACAGCATGGTCGAGGGCTCGATGTTCTGCACCACCACGCCGCCCGGATTGAGCCGGGATTTGACCAGCGTGTAGAACTCCCTGGTCAGCAGATGGAACGGCACGAACGGCCCGCGATAGGCGTCGATCATGATGACGTCCCACTTCTGGCTGTCGCGCATCAGGTAGGAGCGGCCGTCGGCGACCACCGCGCGCATCGTCGCGGTTTCGGTGAACTTGAAGTATTTCTTCGCGAGCTCGACCACGTCCTTGTCGATCTCGACCGTGAGGATCGCGGTGTCGGGCATCGCGCCCTTGAGGTACGAGACGGTGCGGCCGCCGCCGAGCCCGACCTCGACGATGCGCTCGACCTTCGGCGGGTAGGCCACACCGAGCGTCATGTAGCGGGTATAATCGACGGTCAGCAGGCCCGGGTCCGAGAGCCGCATGCTGCTCTCGGTGTAATAGCGCTTGTTGTGCCCGAACGTCATGGTGACGTTCTCTTTGTCACCGAAGATGAAGATGTTGTTGTAGATCGACTCGCGCGACTCAAGGAGGCCGCCCTCCCTGTTCGATTCTTGGGCGACCGCGCGGACCACGGCCTGAAGCCCCCCCGCCGCCAGCACCATGGCGACGGCACAGCACATCACACGCCAACTTCGCATCAAGGACTCCCGGCCGGAATGGCTGAAAAAGGTGGAGCGCGGCGGCACCCTGCATAGGCGGGCGGGCCGGAAAAGACAACGAACCGGCCGGATCAAGCTTGCGTCATTGGCCGCGCGGAATGGCCGGATGGGACACCCGGTCGCCCGGGGCGATGCCGAGCTTGCGGGCGGTGCCGGCACGGACTTCGAGCACGTAGCGGACCCCGTCGCCGCCGGGAATCAGCGCGGTCGACAGCGGCCTGGTGTTGGCGGCGATCCGGCGAACGCGGCCGTCCGTGCCAATGAACAGCATGTCGAGCGCCACGTAGGTGTTCTTCATCCACATGGTGACCGGCTGCACCGAGCCGAAATCGAACAGCATGCCGCGCCCGGCCGGCAGCGAGCGCCGGTACATCAGGCCGCGGTCGAGCTCCGGTGGGGTTTTGGCGAGTTCCACGGAAAAGGCCCGGATTCCGCCAGCCGTCGCGATCGTCAGTGGCAGCCGGCCGGCCGCACCGGCCGGCCCCACCCCGGCCCAAACGAGCCAGAGCGACAACATTGCCGGAAAAAGGGACCCCAAACGGCGCATCGCGCCAGATAAGGGCGCGATGTCCGTCAGTTCAAGCGGGTGACCGGATTTAGTGGGAGGCCGGGCCGTGCGGGCCGCCGTCGGGGTGGACCTCCGCGGCCATCATGCCCTTGGGACCGGGCCCAAACCGGACCAGCACGGTCTGGCCGGGCCGCAGCTCGGCGATGCCGAAGCGCCGCAGCGTCTCCATGTGGACGAAGATGTCCGGGGTCCCCTCGCCGCGGGTGAGGAAGCCGAAGCCGCGCAGCCGGTTGAACCACTTCACCACCGCCCGCTCGAGTCCGCTGGTCGGCGTGATCGTGACGTGAGTCCTTGCCGGCGGCAGCGTCGACGGATGGATCGCCGTCGACTCGTCCATCGACAGGATGCGGAAGCACTGCAAGCCCTTCGGGCGTTGCAGAACCTCGGCGACGATCCGCGCACCTTCATACGCGGTCTGGAATCCGTCGCGGCGCAGACATGTGACGTGCAGGAGAATGTCCGGCAGTCCGTTGTCAGGCACGATGAAGCCGTAACCCTTCGAGACATCGAACCACTTGATGACCCCGGAGAGCTCGATGACAGTTGCCGTCGAGTCGTCTCCGACATCGCCAGCCGTTTGCGGGTCTAGCCCGAAACCTTTTGGAATTCCGTCCGACGCCATGACGACGCTCGGTTGCCCCTGTTTCGTCTCTTGAGTGGACGCTTTCGCGAATCTCTTTGACAAGCGCAACAGTCGCACCCGCCATAACGTTCCGCAACGTCATGTCGAGACGGATGTGAAAAACACGGTGGATATCGCCCGAAAACAACAGTCCGTCCCGGCGGAGCGAAACGCCTGAGACTGCTTGACCCGGCAGGTTTTTTGGTCGCGGCTTGTGCAGCGAATCACACGTCGTGCGCTGCGGAATTGCTCTAATGGGCGATGAAGGGCGAAAGTACGGCGCCGATGTCGTCATGCACCACAAGATCGGCAACGTCGTCGAAGTCCGTTGCATCGCGGTTGATGATGGCAAGGCGCGCGCCTGCTCTTTTCGCAGCAAGCGGAAATCCTGCGGCGGGCCAAACAACTAGCGACGAGCCGATGGCGAGGAACAGGTCGGACGACTCGGCCAGCTCCTGGGCGCGGCGCATCGCATCCTCCGGCATCGACTGACCGAACGAGACGGTCGCGGTCTTGATGTAGCCGCTGCACTGCGGGCAATCGGGCGAACGGCCGGACGCGGTGAAACGCTCGCGAACCCAGGCCAATTCATAGCGTTTGGCGCAGTCGAGGCAGGTCGCATAGGTGGTGTTGCCGTGCAGCTCGACCACGTCGATGGCGGAAAACCCCGAGACCTGATGCAGATTATCGATGTTCTGGGTGATGATGCCTGGGACCTTGCCGGCCTTGTAGAGCGAGGCCAGCGCCCGGTGGCCGCGGCCTGGTTTTGCACCGCCGAACTGGTCTTCCATCGCAAACCGCCGCCGCCAGCTTTCGTCCCGCGCCTCCTGGCTCGCCAGAAAGTCGCCGAACTCGATCGGACGCATCTTGGTCCAGATGCCGCCGGGCGAGCGGAAGTCGGGGATCCCGCACTCGGTCGAGATGCCCGCGCCGGTGAACGGCACCACCGCCTCGGCCGCTTCGATCATCTCGCGGAGCCTGCTGATGCCGGTCTCAAGATCGGATGCGATCATCGCACTGCCTTCCCCGGCGCCGCCGTGCCCTGCTCTCGTGTCACCGGCTATCGTAGGACAGGCCGGCCCGGCACTTCCACCCCGGCCGGACTTGATGTCCTTGCTGCGCCCGACCGTCTCGCGCGCGACGTCCGACTCCGCCATGGATCCGACGCGCCTCGGACTCCCGGACTTGATGAATCCACCACGCGCATTTTGTTCAAGCCTGCGCGGCGACCATGCGCGCCGCGTCATGCGAATGCGACGCGCGATACGGCTGTCCGGCCCGGAGCGCGCCTGCGGCAACATCTCAACAGCCGAAGCAAGGTTGCGACGTGCCATGTCAGGTGCTCACCAACTTGCAACTGCCGTTCTCCTTCCTTGACTCATTGCTGTCACGAAAATCTGGGATGCAGCCGCCGGGCCGAAGTGCAGCACCTCTCGCGCCCGCCCCACCGCAAGCGGTGGGGCTTCGCTTTTGTGGGGCTGCGCACCTTGGAATAAAGGGCTCACAGGTTCGTGACGGCCCTTGCAGCCGCCCGACCGCTCCCCATGTCAGGAGCATACGGAGCAAGCCCTCAGCCCCCCAGCCCCGCTTGCTTCGTAACGGCCCTGCCTTTCCCCCCAAGGCGGGGCCACATTTTTTTTCGGACCAGGTCTCTCGATGGCGCACCCTGGTTGGCAGCGGAGTGGCGCACTTCGTTCGGGACGAAGGGGTCGCAGGTGGACCTCGACCTCGCCCGCCCTGCCCCCGGCGGCCTTTTCCTGATATCCCGTTCGCCGGATGCCCTGAGAGGGTTTCTCAAGTTCTCACGGGAGAATCGAAGATGCGGTTCCTGCACACCATGCTGCGCGTGCGCGATCTCGACAAAGCGTTGCACTTTTATTGCAACCTGCTCGGGCTGGAAGAAGTCCGCCGGCGGACCGACGAAAAGGCCAAATTCACGCTGGTGTTTCTCGCCGCACCCGAGGATGCGCCGGCGGCGAAGCAGGCGCTGGCCGAAGGCCGCCGCGACGCACCGATGGTGGAGCTCACCTACAACTGGGACACCGAGGACTACGGCGAAGCGCGCTACTTCGGCCATCTCGCCTACGAGGTCGATGACATCTACGCGACCTGCGAAAAGCTGCAGAAGGGCGGCGTGACCATCAACCGCCCGCCGCGCGACGGCAACATGGCGTTCGTCCGCTCGCCCGACCTGCATTCCATCGAATTGCTGCAACGAGGCAAGCCGCAGCCGCCGAAGGAACCCTGGGCCTCGATGCAGAACACCGGACGGTGGTAGGCCGCCGCCCCCGGCCGGCGTTCCCCACCGGTTTTCCGCCTCCGGGACCGGCATCCGATGCTCTCGCTTGCCGGTCCGCCTCAACGCCTTTATAGGTCTGCGCGCCCAGACCGGGCGCGGCCTCGTCCCCATCGTCTAGAGGCCCAGGACATCACCCTTTCACGGTGAAGACCGGGGTTCGAATCCCCGTGGGGACGCCAATGCCGCCATTTCCCACCCAACACAGAGGGGCCACGGGCGCCACGCCGCACTGCAGTGGTCCGGCAATCTGCTATGCTGCCGGCGGGGAAAAGGCTTGAATGCAAATCTCGGTTCTCGACGATTACCACGACACGGTGCGGACGCTTTCCTGCTTCCGCAAGCTCGACGGCCATGACGTCGCGGTCTGGAACGACCACGTCCAGGACACCGACGCGCTGGCCGAGCGCCTGAAGGACACCGAGGCGCTGGTCCTGATCCGGGAGCGCACGCAGATCCGCGCCCCGCTGCTCGAGCGGCTGCCCAGGCTCAAGCTCATCAGCCAGCGCAGCGTCTATCCGCATATCGATATCGACGCCTGCACCGGGCTCGGCATCGTGGTGTCGTCGAACCAGCATCCCGGCACGCCGTCCTATGCGACGGCCGAGCTGACCTGGGGCCTGATCCTCGCCGCATACCGGCAGATTCCGCGGCAGATGGCGTCGCTGAAGGCGGGCCGCTGGCAGATCGGCGTGGGCTCGACGCTGCGCAACAAGACGCTCGGCATTTTCGGGTTTGGCCGGATCGGCGCCGCGGTCGCGGCCTATGGCAAGGCGTTCGGCATGAACGTCGTGGTCTGGGCGCGGCCGCAGTCGATGGTGCGCGCCAAGGCCGAGGGCTATCTGGTCGCGCCCAGCAAGGCCGCGTTTTTCGAGCGCTGCGACGTGCTGACCCTGCACATGCGCCTCGTCGACGCCACCAAGAACATCGTCACCGCAGACGACCTGCGGCGCATGAAGCCCACGGCGCTGATCGTCAACACCAGCCGCGCGCCGCTCATCGAGCGCGGCGCGCTGGTCGATGCGCTGCGCGCCGGCCGGCCCGGGATGGCTGCGGTCGATGTCTATGACGAGGAGCCCGTTCGCGACACCGCGCATCCGCTCCTGAACATGGACAACGTGATCTGCACGCCGCATCTCGGCTACGTCACGCGCGACGAATACGAGATCCAGTTCGCCGACATCTTCGACCAGATCCTCGCCTACGCGGGCGGCAATCCGACGAACGTCGTGAACCCGGACGTGCTGAAATCCGAGATGCGAAGGACCGCGTAAGACAGGCGCCAGCACTGCAGCTTTACTCCGGCCGTCATCGCCCCTCTGAACGTCATCGCCCGCGAAGGCGGGCGATCCAGTGGATGCCGCGAGACTGGATGCCCCGCCCGCAGGCGAGCGAAGCGACGCCGTCCTTTCGGACGGCTATGGCGGGGCATGACAGCGGGGGCCGTGCAGACACGCTTCGCCGCCCGGCGACTTCACTTTTTTCGGGCTGCCGGGCCCGCCCTTCCCCTTTTCCGTTTCCCTCGAAACGAGGGAATGGAGCGCCGGGAGGCGCCGGGCCCAGTGACGTAGGGCCCGACGGACCATCGGGTCCGCCGCGCGCCTGACGAGGCGCGCGCCCCCCAGTGACGTAGGGGGGCGGCGCCTCCCGGCGCTCCAACGCGATGCCATTGTCGGGCATCGCACCCTGCTCCGCCTTCAAACGCCACGATCGATGACGCCCTCGATTGAGCAGGGTGATCAGAACATAGAGTGAACAAGAGGAGAGTCAACCCATCGACCGGCGGTGGCCGACCCCGGTTTATCCGATTGAGCTTGCGACGGAATTCCGGCCAGCGCAGCTCGCTGAGCTGCTGAGCATTGCACCGGCGAGCCTCGACGCCACATTGGATCGCCCGCCTTCGCGGGCGATGACATCCTGGCCGTCATGCCCCGCGAAGGCGGGGCATCCACCGCCCGCGGCCCCTACTCCCGCTGGCGGATGTAGTCCGCGGTCGGCGGCATGCCCCAGATGTCGCGCCGGTTGTCCCACACCTTCGGCCGCTGCGGATGGTCGCGGTGCCAGGGCCGCGGCTCGAAATAGCCGAGCGACTCGTCGAGCATCTTGTCGAGCTCGGTGAACAGCTCGATGATCTGGTCGTCCGGGTTGCGATGATAAGTGTAGATGTTGTGGCCCGGCCCGTGGCGCCCCGGCCCCCAGGCGAGGTTGATGTTCTTTGAGCCAAGGAAGTCCATCGCCTGCTGCACCTGCGCCCAGTCCTTCAGCTCGAAAGCGACGTGGTGCATGATCGTGCGCTTGCCCTGCACGAAATTGATGGTGTGGTGATCGGGCCCGCAGCGCAGGAACACGAACCAGTCCTGAATCCAGTCGGAGACGCGAAAGCCCAGCACCTTGCAGTAGAAGTCGGCGTACCTTTTCGGATCGTCGACGCAGAACGCGAGGTGGCCGAGCTTGATCGGGCCGATGCCCGCGACCGGCTGGTTGCCGGCGATGGCCGTCTGCTCGGCGAAGACCTCGATCTCGGTGCCCTTGGGGTCCTTGAACACGATCGCCTTGGGGATGCCGGGCGCAGCGTCGCTGCGCGCCTCGCTCTTGATGCCTTCGGCGTCGAGGCCCTTGCGGATGTCGGCGAGCGGCGTCGACGGATCGACCTGGAACGACAGCTTGGTGCAGGCGGCCGCGCTTGCCTTGTTCACCTGCACGGCAAGATCGCCCATCCTGGTGGCGAGGTGCACATGGCCGTTCTGCTTGCCGGCGACGGCAAGCCCCAAGACCTGCGCGAAGTAGTCGACCTGCCGCTCGACGTCCGGCGTCTCGAACGCGGCGTGGCTGAACCGTTTGAGTTGAATCATTCCTGCCTCCCGATGCGCGCGCGGCGTCAGCCCGCGGCGGTGGATCGAATTTGGCGCGAAGATGCTGGGTTTTGGTCGGCCCGGCAAGGCTTGACCCATCATGCCGCAGCAGGCGGACCTGCCAAAACTGCACGGCCGCCCAGCGCCGCGATCAGGGCACCATGTTCTCGATTTCGGGATACCGCTGATAGGCGAGACCCGGACAGATCTGCGGATCGGCTTCCAGAAACTGGTTCATCCTGCCGCCGAGAAAGATGACGAATTTTTCCCTGCTGCCTTCGTACTTGTTGTCGAAGTTGCGCGGGTTGTAGCGCACGCAGGTCACGTAGCGCGGCTGACCGCCGACCGGCCGCAGCACCGGCGTTCCGATAAAGGCGTCGCGAACCAGCCGCGGATTGTCGATGTAGCTCCGCAGGAACTCAGCCAGCTCCTGCTTGTAGTCGGCCGGAAATACGTTGGGGTCGCCCGCGGACGCGGCAGCCTTGTCCTTGCTGGAGAACGACAGGTCCGGGATGCTCGAGCCGGAGCAGCCGCCGATCAACGACGCCGCAATCGACGCCGCAAGAACGACGGCCATCCGCCGGCCGGACCGGATACGCAAACTCGACAAATTCCAGCTCCCCCTTCGCCAGCCTGCGCCCCAACCCGCGAAACCACCTACCGCCAAACCATCCACAGGTCATCCGGCACTTTTGTGATATAGCTCGCCCCGCGCCAGGGTCCTCACCCGCCGCGCCGGCCCCGTAGCTCAACTGGATAGAGCAATGGATTTCGATTCCATAGGTTGGGAGTTCGAATCTCTCCGGGGTCGCCACCTTTCCGCCGGTACCGCCCGAGCCTAGGCCGGTCCAGGCCGCGGCGCGCCTCGGTAAAAAAACGCCCGGTTTTGAGGCATTTGGCGGTCTGCGGACGTCAGGTGCGACGACTTTATGGTCGCCTTGTCCGGCCCGCCGCTCGCGGCTCCGGTTCCATCCGCCATTTTGTCAGTCTGGGCCGGGCTGGAAAGCACGAGCCTGCGGCGTACCCGAGCAATGCAATGCACGCGCCGCAGCATTGTGACGGACACGTCAAGGCCCGCGCCTTTTTTCATACGCTCAGCAGCACTACACTTGTCTGGCAGAGGCGCCCATGAATGTTCAAATCCCGTCGCAAATGGACAAGGCTGCGTTCCTCGCCTGGGCCGAGCGCTGCGATGAGCGCTACGAACTCGTGCACGGCCGCGTTGTCATGATGGTCGGCGGCACACGGGCGCACTGGCAAATCGCCCTCAATCTCGCCAAAGCATTGGATGCGCGTATCGACCGACAAAAATGGAGTGTGCTGCCCGAGTTCGGTGTCGATGCCGGGCCCGACACGGTGCGCTACCCCGATATCGTCGTCGATCCTGCCGGCGCGCCCGCCAAGGACCTGACCGCAAGAGCCCCGGTCCTCATTGCCGAGGTATTGTCGCCGTCCTCCGAGCGAACCGATCTCGCCGACAAGGCCGCCGAATATCTGCGACTGCCGAGTCTTGCGACCTACATTGTCGTCGCGCAGGATGAAGTGAAGGCGTGGGTTTGGAACTGCAAAGCAACAGGATTTCCGGCTGGCCCCGCGGTGACGGAGGGTGAAGCCGGCATCGTCGACATTCCCTCGCTCGGGATCGAGCTGCCGCTCAGGGAGATCTACGACCGCGTGCGCCTGGATTGAGCTTGCGCAGGTCGTGTTGGCGCCGGCAGCCCGCGCGCAACCGAGAGAGAACATTACGGTCAGAGCGGAATTCTTTGGACCTGTCGGCTGTCAATTTTGCTCTGACCCCATTCCCCTCCTGAGCCGCTGCACCGGGCAGCAAACTTGTCCGAGCGCGTCGCCAGCAATCAGCCCCCGTGCGCGCGGCAATCAAATCCCCATAGCCTGCGCCGACCCACCCACGTATCCCTTCCCGCGGTTTCCTCCCTTGGAGGTTTTCGGACGCCGGCCTCCAGTGCTCGGCACCGTCTGCGCATGGCCGGCATCCGAAAACCTTCACAATAGCGGGCAAGTCGCACTACTGCGGTATGCGTAGCACAAACGCTCTCATTGAAGCGCCAATCGCGCCCTACCACTCAACACTTGTTCAAGGTTTTCGAACACAGCCTTCCCATTCTCATCGATGGTGTAGAACATTACTTGGATGCCTTGCGCCCGGAGTGCGGCCGTGAATTGTGGGCTGAGAGCCGGTCCCGGAATTTTGCACAGGGCGCTAAGTGGAATTTCTGCCTGACGGCAGGCACGCTATGCCTGCGAA
>JAIESI010000024.1 GCA_019746135.1 Xanthobacteraceae bacterium | reverse complement strand
AACGCAGACTTCTCTTGCCTCGGGAATCATCCCGATCTTGAATCACGACTCACGTTCTATGAAAAGTAGGTACTAGAAGAGAAATCGGACAGGGGACAAAGAAGATAATCATGGCTGAACTTGTGAAGCTCTGCCCCATCTCGGACGTCGCGGAAGGTTCCGTGAAAAGCTTCGAGGTGGGGAACAGCGTCCTCGCCGTCTACAACGTCGGCGGCGAGTACTTCGTCACCGACAACGAATGCACCCACGGCGCGGCGAGCCTCGCCGAGGGCATTCTCGAGGACGACATCATCGAGTGCACGCTGCACTTTGGCGCGTTCAACGTGAAGACCGGCGAGGCGGTGCAGGCACCGTGCTTCACCCGGCTGCGCACCTACAAGGTCGTGGTGCAGGGCGGGCAGGTGATGGTGGATATGGACAAGGAAGCCGGCGAGTAGACGGCGGTCTCGTGTCCCGGACGCGGTGCAGCATGAAGCCAGAAGCGCGTTTACGCGCGTCTTCGACGCGCTATGGCGGAATGGTGCACGGCTGATCCGGGACCCCGGTTTCTTCCTTATTGTCGCGACGTAAAGCCGGCTGGCAACCAGCCACACGCTGATGCGCCGCTCGATCTGCAGGCCGCTCTTCAAATCGAGTTGCGACATCAGATGGAGCTGATCGCTTCGTGCACAGCGGAAGATCCATGAGCCGGCTTCATAAGTCCATACGCATTCTACCGGCTAATCATAGGCTGGTGGCCCTCTTATAAAAACGCGCGTGCCCGCCCGGCTCTCCTCATCCCGGGCGACACACCTGATGGGTCAAACGAAAGGACCGCCCGTCCGGCCGCAAGGTCGGCGCGCGCCAGCCTATGCGCGAAAACAACGCTGCAATCCGTTGGATGCCACCTTGGATGCCGGTCTCCGGCGCCCGCACCGGCTCGGCCGCGGCGCTGCTGCCGATCATGACCGTCGTTTTCGTCGCCTATCTGGTCATCGGCCTCGCGATGCCGGTGCTGCCGCTGCATGTGCACCAGGACTTGGGTCTCAGCACTTTCGTCGTCGGGCTGGTCTCGGGCAGCCAGTTCCTCGCTTCGCTCGTTTCGCGCTTGTGGGCAGGGCACCAGGCCGACCGGCGCGGCGCCAGGTTCGCCGTGGTCGCGGGCCTTCTCGTCGCCGCCGCGTCGGGGCTTCTTTATCTCCTTTCGCTTCGCTTCGCTGCGCGGCCCGAGCTGTCGGTCGCGATCTTGCTGCTCGGCCGCGCGCTGCTCGGCGCAGCGGAAAGCTTTATCGTCGGCGGCGCGCTGAGTTGGGGGCTTGCGATCGCTGGCTCGCGCAACACCGGCAAGGTGATGGCCGCAGTCGGCACTGCGATGTATGTCGCCTATGCGGTTGGCGCACCGGCGGGCACCGCGCTGTTTGCGGCATTCGGATTTGCGGCGATTGCCGGCGTGACCATTCTTGTTCCGCTCCTCGCGCTCCTCCTCGTCACGCCGCTTCGCGCCGTTGCGCCTTCCCCGCATGCAAGGCCCGCTTTCCGCCGCGTGCTCGGCGCAGTGTGGCTTCCGGCGGTCGGTCTTGCACTGAGCAGTGTCGGCTTCGGCGCGATCGTCACATTCATCACGCTTCTGTTCGCGCAGCACGGATGGGGGCAGGCTTGGCTCGCGCTCACCGCCTTGAGCCTCGCCTTCACCTTCGGGCGCGTCGTGTTCGGGCATCTGCCCGACCGGATCGGCGGGGCCAGAGTTGCGCTGGTCTGCGTATTGCTGGAAGCCTCCGGCCAGGCGCTGATCTGGATTGCGCCATGGTCGTCGCTCGCCTTGCTCGGCGCGGTGCTCACCGGCTTGGGCTATTCGCTCGTCTATCCCGGTCTCGGCGTCGAAGCGGTGCGCCGCGCGCCGCCGGAGAGCCGCGGGCTGGCGATGGGCGTCTACACGGCGTTCCTCGATCTGGCGCTCGGGCTTGCGAGCCCCTCGCTCGGGCTGGTCGCAAGCCGTGCCGGCCTCGACACGGTCTATCTCATCAGCGCGCTGACGGTTCTCGGCGCGGCTCTGGTCGCCGCCCGGCTGCTGGTCACGCCGCATCGCTATCGGGAGCACGGCTCACCCATCGCGGCGATCGGGAAGGCCTGCATGAAGCGCGTTTGCCTGAAGCAGACCGCTGCGCGGGTCTCACTCTGCGCCGTGCTGATCGGCGCGCGTCTGCTTTATGCGCCGCCGCTCGCTGACTCCAATCGGCAATTGGCCGCCGCCAACGGCCGTTTCGGCGTGATCATCGACGCCATGCCGGCCGCCGACGACCTCAATCCCTATCTGCCGTCGCGGTCGATCGATACGGCGCTGCTGCGGGCCGGGCCCGCCGCAGCCAGCGGGCCGGAAGGCGGCAGTCTTGCGCCGACGGACGAAAGAAAACCTGCTTACGAGCTCTGCGCCTTCACGCATCGCATCCGCGCGCTGTGGCCGCAGCGCACCTGACGATGAGGAGACACGCCATGAAACTTCTCGCCGCAACACTCGCCTCGCTCTCCCTGTTCGCTTCCCCCTCGGCGCATGCGGAGGCGGCCGAAGAAAGTCCCGTGCGCGTGGTCGCGCCGGCGCTCGAGAAATACGAGCAGGGCGCGCTCCGCGATGTCTGGAACCGGTCGGGGCTCTCCCCACGCGACCGGAGCATTGTCACGCTTGCGGCGCTGATCGCGCGGGGCGATACGGCGGAACTCGCCCATGTTGCGGGCCTCGCCCTCGACAACGGCGTCAAGGCCAAAGAGACTTCCGAGATCGTCACGCATCTGGCGTTCTACGCCGGCTGGGCCAGGGCCAAGGCCGCTGCCGCGGTTATCAAGGACGTGTTTGCCGCACGCCGCATCGGTGCCGATCAACTGCCGCGCGTCTCGCCGCAGCTTCTGCCGCTCAATGAAAGCGCGGAGGCCGACCGCGCCGCGCGCGTCGGCCAGCAGTTCGGCGCGGCGTTTCCGGGCGTGGTGCAAATGACCACCGACGTTCTGTTTCGCGACCTGTGGCTCCGCCCCGATCTCGCGCCGCGCGACCGGAGCCTGGTCACCATCAGTGCGCTCGCTGCCACCGGCCAGGTCGCGCAGCTGTCGGGGCACCTCAGCATCGGGATGAACAACGGGCTCACGCAGGCCGAGATCGCGGAAGCGATCACGCATCTCGCCTTCTACGCCGGCTGGCCGCCGGTGTTCTCCGCGATGCCGGTTGCGAAAGACGTGTTCGACAGGAGATCGAAATGATCACGAAGCAGATCGTGATTGTTGCCATGATGTTGACGATCGCGGCGTTCGCCAGACCCGCTCCGGCCCAGGAGACGCCGGGCGGCTTCGTGCGCATCGCCGAGCTGGACATCGACGCCGCCCAGCTCGACGCCTTCAAAGCGGCGATCAGGGAGAGCATCGAGACCGCGGTTCGCGTCGAGCCGGGCGTGCTGGCGCTCTACGCGATCTCCGACAAGCACAATCCGGCGCGCATCACGGTGTTCGAGATCTACGCCGATGCGGAGGCGTACCGCACGCATCTCGAAACGCCGCATTTCAGGCAGTTCCGCGACACCACCGACAGGATGGTCCGGTCCCGGAAACTTTCCGACGCCGTGCCGCTCGCGCTCGGCGCAAAGCCACGGTGAAGGGGGATCGCGTCATGAAGAGCAACCCGGTGCGGGCCATGGCCTTGGCTGCGGGCAGCGTCTGACCACTTGAAAAACAAGAGGATGAGGCATGACAGGGTCGTTTGAAGGGGCGGTTGCGCTGGTGACTGGCGCAGCGTCCGGCATGGGCCTGGCGACCGCCAAAGCCTTCGCGGAGGCCGGAGCTTCGGTCGCGCTGGCGGACGTGCATGAGAGTGCGGTTCGCTCCGCGGCAGACGGGCTGATCTCGGCGGGTCACAAGGCGATTGCCGTCCGTTGCGATGTCGCGGATGAGCAAGAGGTGGCGTCGATGATCGGCCGGACGGTTGCCGCCTTCGGCCGCCTTGACGCCGCCTTCAACAATGCCGGCGTGCAATCTCCTGCCGTGGAAACCGCCGACGCCAGCGGCGAGGAATTCGATCGCGTCAACGCGATCAATCTGCGCGGCGTGTGGAACTGCATGAAATACGAATTGCGCCGGATGCGCGAACAAGGAACCGGCGCCATCGTCAACTGTTCATCGATCGGCGGTCTGATCGGCATTCCCGGCCGGGCAACCTACCATGCATCCAAGCACGGGGTGATCGGGCTGACCAAGAGTGCTGCTCTCGAATATGCCTCCCGCGGCATTCGCATCAATGCGATATGCCCCGGCACCATCGATACCCCCATGGTTGCCGCCATGCTGGCCAAGGAACCGGAGGCCATGAAGGACATTCTCAAGGATCAGCCGATCGGCCGGCTTGGCCGGGCCGAGGAGATTGCCTCTGCTGTGTTGTGGCTTTGCAGTCCCGGCGCAAGTTTCGTGATCGGGCACTCGCTCGCCGTGGACGGCGGCTACACCATCCGTTGAAGCTGCCGCGACGAGCGCGCCTTTGCAGCGTTCGAAGCGGGACGGCGCTTGGTCAGCTCCGGTGCCGCAGTGCGTCGACGACTAGGCTGAACGCGGCCGAGGATTGGCGGCGGCTCGCGTAGTAGAGGTGGTAGCCGGTGAACGGCAGGCACCAGTCCGCGAGAACTCGATTGAGACGGCCGCGCGCGATATGTGCTTCGACCGCGCCTTCCGGCACGTAGGCGAGCCCGAGGCCGGCGAGCGCCGCACTCAGCATCTGGGCCGTTGTGTTGAAGGTGAGCTGGCCTTCGATGCGCACCCGCAGTTCGCGCCCGCCCTTTTCGAACTCCCAGGCGTAAACCCCGCCGTGTGTGGGGAGCCGCAACTTGATGCAATTGTGCGCCATCAGGTCCTGCGGACGCCTGGGCTCCGGCTGCTTGCGGAAATAGGACGGCGCGCCGACCACCGCCATGCGCATGTCGGGCGCAATGCGCACTGCGATCATGTCCTTCGCCACCTGCTCGCCGCTGCGGACGCCCGCGTCGAAGCGCTCCGCGACAATATCGGTCAGGCCATAGTCGACGATGATCTCAACGTGGATGTCCGGATAGTCGCGCAGGAGCTTGGCAAGCTTCGGCACGAGGATCGTGTCGGAGGCGTATTCCGTGGCGGTGATGCGGATGGTGCCGGACGGCTTCTCGCGAAGCTCGGCGATGGCCGCAAGCTCGGCTTCGATCTCGTCGAGACGGGGCCCGAGCGTGTTGAGGAGCCGCTCGCCGGCCTCGGTCGGCGACACGCTGCGCGTGGTGCGGGTGAGGAGGCGGACGCCGAGCTGCGCTTCGAGTTCGCGGATCGTATGGCTCAACGCCGACTGCGAGACGCCGACCTTCGCCGCCGCCCTGGTGAAGCTCTTTTCGCGTGCGACCGCGACGAGAGCCTGAAGGTCATCGAGCGTGCCGCGCCGCATTCATGGCCCCTGCTCATAAGTCCATGCACATTATGGCCGCTAGTCGCGGTGCGCGCACGGGGTAAATGACATGCGGAAGAACCACGGAGGGGCACCCATGATGACCCGCAGGCACGTCATTGCTGCGAGCGGCAGCCTCGTTGCGGCCGCGGCGGCAGCCGCCGCGCAACCGGCGCCGGCAGCAGGAGGAAACGACATGATGCAGATCGCCCGCGCAGGCTCGCAGCCGTCCCGCAAAGGGCCTGCCGAGAACTTCACCGGCGCGGTGCGCGTCGATCCGGTTTTCCCTGTGCGCGAACCCGGCCGCGTGTCCGCCGGCCACGTCACCTTCGAGCCGGGGGCCCGCTCCGCCTGGCACACCCATCCGCTCGGCCAGACGCTGATCATCACCTCGGGGCTTGGCTGGGTGCAGCGCGAGGGCGGACCGATCGAGGAGGTCCGGCCTGGCGATGTGGTCTGGTTTCCCCCCGGTCTCAAGCACTGGCACGGCGCGACTCCAACCACGGCCATGACGCACATCGCGATTCAGGAAACGCTGAATGGCAGGAATGTTGATTGGCTGGAGAGGGTGAGCGAGGAGCAATATCGGAAATCATGAATGTCGTGCTCTCTACCGGCGTATCAATGCCTTGGTGCGCTTCAGTATTGTGTCGCCGTCCCTCGCCGACATCAGCGGGTTGACGGGCTTGCCGCGGACCTACCAAGGTCGTGGTGCAGGACGGGCAGGTGATGGTCGATATGGACAAGGAAGCCGGGGAATAGCTGTCGCACGCTTCATGGTTCGTCCGTTGCCATGACAAGCGCCCGGTCCTCCCGCGACGCGGTCCATCGCAAGATCGCGTCGAGCGCGGGACAGAGTGCCTGACCCCAGTCGGTCAGCGCGTATTCGACCTTGGGCGGCACTTGATGGTGCACGATCCGCCGCACAATTCCGTCCTTCTCCATCTGCCGCAGTTGCTGGATCAGCATCTTTTGCGAGATGCCGGGAATGGCCCGTTCCAGCTCCGAGAACCGCAGCACCTTGCCGTCGAACAGGTGGAACAGGATCACGAGCTTCCAGCGGCCTTCGAGAATCTTGAGGGCCTGTTCGACGCCGGCAGCCGCGGAGGCTGGCGTGAGGCCGCGATCCTTACGTTCAGGTAAGGTCCTTACTTTCTCGTCGGTTCTTGCCATTGGCAGAGGGTATCGACATCTCCTCGGGCGAACAATTGTACGCCACGACCGGCGTCATCCGATCGGCAGGAGAACCCTATGACCGTCCAGCTTCCGGCTCCGCTCGATATCTATTTCACGTCGGAGAACGCCCACGATCCGGGCGGCATCGATCGTTGTTTTGCGCCAAACGCCACCGTGCGCGATGAAAAGCGGACGATTGCCGGGCGCGCCGCCATCAGGAATTGGCGGACCGAAACGGGTGAGCGCTACCGACACACGGTCGAGCCGCTCGCCTGGGACGAGCGCGACGGCAAGATCATTGTGACCGCCCGAATCTCAGGCCAGTTTCCCGGAAGCCCGATCAATCTCGACCACATCTTCGTGGTCGAAGCCGGAATGATCGAGTCGCTGGAAATCCGGTAAACCATTCGAGTCCGTAGCCCGGATTGAGCGGAAGCGAAATCCGGGGCGCCACGCAATACGCTGATCTTCCGCCTGGGCTGCTCGCTATGCCGCTCGCACCAAGCCAGCCACTGGGCTGATCGATAGAGCGATGCTTGAAGTCGCCAACGCGCACTGCACCGAGTTCGCTTTCACCGAAGTCAAAAATTTCATTTCGATTCGAAGGCCCCTTTCCGGGGATCATGTCCATTTGATTGTAGCCGGCGAGGTGCACCTTGTAGCCGGAGCCTGCGAACGCGCCACGCGGACCGCTTGATTCACGCAGCATGCGGCCACGCTCGCAGCGTCAAGCTGTGGCTGTTCGATCCGCGAAGTCGTCTTCAGAGCCGTCGGGCAGCCTGCAGGCCGAACCGGCGAACTGGGGGCCTATTGGGACTTTCCGGTCTTGGTCAAAGTCGTCATCGCTTCCGCCCAGGACTTTTGCCACTGTTCCATGAACTGCAGCCAGACTTGTGCCGGGTTCATCGCCGGGAATGATCCGCTCCCCGGCCAGTTGCCGGCCGGGATGATGCTCGGCGACTGCATTCTGGACAGCATGTTCGTGGTCGGGGCGGTTGCCGGATTGGGCAGCTTCAGCTGCTCCTCCCACACCTCCATGATTTGATCCATCGTCTTGATCTGGATTGCGGCAACACTTTGTATTTGCGTGCGCACGGTATCCACGACCTGTTCCGGCCAGCCCAGCGCCTTGGCGGCTGCGGCCATCTTCTCGATGACCTGCTGGCCGTTTGTTTCGCTGGCGTCGGCGATTTCGTTGCGCCAGGTCGACATGGCATCGAGGGCAGCGTTCACCGCGTACTGGGCCTTGTCCGATAGTCCGGGAATGGACAGGGGGCTGAAGCTGCGAGGCTCTACTTCCAGGAACTTGCTTTGCATGTGGGTGCCTCCGGATTCTGCATCGCAGGGACGGTAGCATCTGCCTGTGCACCCGGGCCTGTTTCCCTTTGGTCCAATATCGGCGACTTGCACTCGCTTTTACGCTCACGAGGCGGATGCTCCGTGTGCCTGAGGTGCGATGACGTTGGCCGCGTCGCGGGCACGAATGCCGGTCGCGGACGGGCGGCCTTGCAACGGTCGGCCTCTGATTGCACGCACCTTCGCGACGCTCGCTCCGGCGGACCGGCTTGGCAGACCGGGCCATCGACGTGCGCACATGGGAGGACTTAAAGCCATGGCCGACACGGACAAGCTGGACGCAGTTCAAGCTCCAAAACCGCGCGACGTGTTCGAAGGGATCAAAGGTCGTGCACCAAAAACCGATCAGGAATTGGAGGAGTGGCTGGCCTCCGACGAGGGCAAGGCCGCGATGATCTTTGAAGTCACGCCGGCTTCTCGCTGGGGCGAGATCGGGCGATCATGAACGGCGGCGCAATCTCGTCGCAAGGTTCGGCTCGAAATTCGATTGGGTCTTGGGCCGCGGACCAGGACCGCCGCACCTCTCTCGTGCAGGGTTGACAGGCATATATTCCGTACGCTATTTGTTCTTTCATCCTGCTTGTTGAGGGGCGCCATCCGGGTGGCTCCTGTTGGCAGAGGCAGGAACGGTGCGCCTGCGGGTCCGGCTCAGCCGGCTGGACTCCCGGGAAGCCTCGGACCCCGCTCTATGGGCACTACGACCTGTGCGCAGGGAGCCTGCTGGACCACCGGTCGCCGGTTGCGGCCGGGCGGCAAACGACGGCCCGAGGTAGTGAGGCCAGGTCTCACGAACACCGTGGTGGAGCGCCGCAAGGCGCGCCGGCCCGCGTCATGGGCCGGCGTCCCTTCCGCTGAAGGGACAGGCCTGACCGTAAGGTGGCCATGGGTGCGGCGGATTCCGCACCAGCGCTTTGTGGCGCTCCGCTCCCCTCGTGAGAGGGTGAGCAACGCGGAAGATTTTCGCAAAGCCCGGGCGCAGGCGCGCCGCGGCAACGAGCAGCCGCGCCGGTTCGCAATCGAAAGACATCATCGTGAGCCGCAATAGCCAGCGACACGGGCGGTCTCATCCCTCCCCGCGAGGGGAGGGTCCGCGCGAAGCGCGGGGGTGGGGAGAAGTCTCCGGTTCTCGCAGGTCTCTCCCCACCCGGCCGCTTCGCGGCCACCCTCCCCTCGCGGGGAGGGAGGGCTCCGCCGATGCCGCGAGTTCAATCGAACGCTATCGCGACCTAACCCCCCGCCATCTCCTGGCACGCCTTCCACACCTTCTCCGGCGTCGCCGGCATCTGGATCTTGTGCCCCGACCCCGGGATCGCATCCGAGAACGCGTTCATGATCGCGGCGATCGCCGCCGTGGTGCCGGCCTCACCCGCGCCCTTGACCCCCAGGGGATTGGTGGTTGCCGGCACGATCACGACCTCGTCCTTGAACATCGGCAGATCCTCGGCGCGCGGCATGGCGTAGTCCATGAACGACGCGGTGACGAGCTGGCCGTTGTCTTCATCGAACACCGTCTGCTCCATCATCGCCTGGCCCACGCCCATCGCCACCGAGCCGTGCACCTGGCCCGCGACGATGGTGTGGTCGAGGATGTTGCCGCTGTCGTCCACCGCCGAGTAGGACGCAAGCCGCGAGAAGCCGGTCGCCGGATCGACCTCCACCTCGGCAACGTGGCAGCCGTTCGGAAAGGTGAGCGGCGTGTCGGTGACCACTTTCGTGTCGAGGTCCTCCTCGATCTCGCCCTTCGCCTTCATCTCCTTGGCGCGCGCCGCCACGTCGAACAGCGACATGCGGCGGTCGGTGCCGACCACGTTGAACGCGCCGTTCTTGTATTCGATGTCGCCTTCGCCGGCTTCGAGGGCTGCGGCCGCGACCTTCTTGCCCTTGGCGAGCATGGCTTCGAGCGTCTTCACCATCGCGTGGCCCGCGGTCATCGCGGTGCGCGAGCCGACCGAGGCATAGCCCGCGATCTCGTGGGCGCTGTCGCCGTGCGCGTGGCCGACCTGCTCGGCCTTGATGCCGAGCCGCTCCGCGACCATGCGCGGGAAGATCGTCGCATGGCTCTGGCCGGTCGACTGCACGTTCATGATGAAGGTCAGCTTGTCGCCGCCGGGGAACGACACCTGCGTGCCTTCGGTCGGCGAGCCGCCGGCATGCTCCAGCACGAAGCAGACGCCGAGGCCGCGCAGCAGGCCCTTCTTCTTCGCCTCCTTCTTGCGCGCCTTGAAGCCCGCGTAGTCCGCAAGCTCCAGTCCCTTCTCGACCACGGTCGCGAAATCGCCGCTGTCATAGGTCGTGCCGATCGCGGTCTTGTACGGCATCGCCTTCTTGGAGATCAGGTTTTTCTTGCGCAGCTTGATCGGATCGATGCCGGTGACCCGCGCGGCCTCGTCCACCACGCGCTCCAGGCAATAGCTCGCCTCCGGACGGCCCGCGCCGCGATAGGGCGCGGTCGGCGTGGTGTGGGTGAACACGCACTTGGCCTGCACGTCCATCAGCTTGATGTCGTACATGCCGGGCAGGCAGCGCGTCATGTTGGCGGTGTGGATGTTGGCGCCGACCGCGCCGACATAGGCGCCGAGGCTGCCGTAGTGGCGCAGCCGGAGCGCCAGGAAGTTGCCCTTGTCGTCGAGCGCGAGTTCCACGTCGCTGGCCGCGTCGCGGGCGTGATTGTCGCTGACGAAGGATTCGTTGCGGCCCGACATCCAGTGCACCGGGCGGCCGGTCTTCTTCGCGCCGACCAGCATTGCGATGTATTCCGGGTAGGGACCGGTCTTGAGCCCGAACGCGCCGCCGACCTCCTCGGTGGTCACGCGGATTTTGGTCGGCGGGATGCCCATCACGCCGGCCATCGAGTCGCGCATCGCGCGCGCGCCCTGCGAGCAGACGCGCAAGAGGTAGCTGTCGTTCGCCTTGTCGTGGCTCGCGGTGCCGCCGCGCGGCTCCATCGAGGCGACGTTGATGCGCTGGTGCACCAGCGACACCTTGGCGACATGCGCCGCCGACTTCATCGCCGCGTCGACCTTCGCCGCCATCTCGTCCGGGTTGGCCGCGAGCCCGGCCCAGTCCACGGCGATGTTGCCGGGCGCGTCCGGCCACACCTGCGGCGCGCCGGGCTTCATCGCCGCGCGGAGGTCGGTCACCGCGTCGTGCGCCTCGTATTCGACCTCGACCGCTTCGGCTCCGTCCTGCGCCGCGGCGTAGGTTTCGGCGAGCACCATCGCCACCGGCTCGCCGACATGCCGCACCTGCTCGCCGGCCAGCGCCGGCCGGGTCGGCATGACGAGCTTGCCGCCGTTGCGTCCGGCGACCGGCGGGTGCTGCGACAGGTTCTTCACCCCCGCGGCCTTGATGTCGTCCATGGTGATGACCGCGACCACGCCCTTGATCGAAAGCGCCGGCTTGACGTCGACCGACTTGACGGTGGCGAAGGCGTGCGGCGAGCGGACGAAGCAGGCATAGGTCTGGCCGGGCAGCGGCGCGTCGGCCATGTAGCGGCCGGAACCGCGCAGCAGGTAGTCGTCCTCGACGCGCAGGGTGGGGCTGTGGGAAGTGGTCTGGTCCATGTCGGCTGGGGCTTTCCGGGGAGGGCAATTAAGCTATGGAGGAAGCTTAGAAATAACGGCCGGAAAAGCCTCGTGCAATGACCCCAAATGGCGCGGATTTAGCCCCGATCGGACTGGGCATCGCTGGCCTCGGCATGGCCGGCGCGGTGATGGTCCATGCCGCGGCCGCGCATCCCGGCTATGTGCTGAAAGCAGGGGCAGACCCGCATCCGGGCCCGCGCGAGGCCTTCGCCCGCGACCACAACGCACGGGCCTATGCCGACGTGACGGAACTGGTCGCGGACCCGGAGGTGCAGGCGGTCTATATCGCCACCCCGCACCAGTTTCACGCCCCGCACGCCAAGCTTGCCGCCGAGCACGGCAAGCACATCATCCTGGAAAAGCCGATGGCGCTGACGCTCGCCGATTGCGACGCGATCATCGCCGCGGTCGAGCGCCACAAGGTCCATCTCGTCGTCGGCCACACCCACGCCTTCGATCCGAACGTGCGGCTGATGCGCGACATCATCGCCCGCGGCGAGCTGGGCCGGCTCGGGCTGATCAACAGCTTCAACTACACGAATTTCCTCTACCGCCCGCGCCGGCCCGAGGAACTCGACACGTCGAAGGGCGGCGGCATCCTGTTCAACCAGGTGCCGCACCAGATCGACACCGCGCGGCTGCTCGCGGGCGGCGTCGTCAAAAGCGTGCGGGCGCTGGCGAGCGTGCTCGATCCGTCGCGGCCGACGGAGGGGAGCTGTGCGGCGCTGCTGCAATTCGACGGCGGCGCTGCCGCCTCGCTGGTCTACAGCGGCTACGACCACTTCGACACCGACGAATGGCATTTCGGCATCGGCGAGCGCGGTTCGCCGAAGCCGATCGCGCACGGCGCGGCCCGCCGCTCGCTCGCGTCCGCCAAGGACGAGACAAAAGCGCGCACCGAAACCTTTGCCTACGGAAACACCGCCGGCGCGCTGCCGCAGCACCAGCCGCATTTCGGCATCACCATCGTCACGTGTGCGAACGGCGACATGCGCGCCTCGGCCGACGGCGTCACGATCTATGGCCGCGAGGGATTGCGTGACATCCCGATCCCGCGCGGCGGCAGCATGCCGGGCCGGCGCGAGGTGCTGGACGATCTCGCGGCGGCGATCCGCACCGGAAAGCGGCCGGTCCATGACGGGCGCTGGGGCAAGGCGACGGTGGAGGTGGCGCTGGCGATCCTGCGCTCGTCGCGGGAGGGCAGGGAGGTCATGCTGGAACACCAGGTGGCGGTGGACGGTTCGCCCGGGTAGATGTAGAGAAACCGCCAAAATCCGCGCCTCGCGCGCCATTCGCTGGAGCCCGCAATGCTCGATCAGCCCCGCAACAACGGCCATTCCAACGGCAACGGCAAGCTCGTGGTCGAGGACCTGGAGAACCTGACGTTCCAGGTCCACCGCAGCGTGTTCGTCTCGCCGGACATTCTGTTCGACGAGCAGCGCACGATCTTCGACAAATGCTGGGTCTATGTCGGCCACGCTTCCGAGGTGAAGAACCCGGGCGACTTCCGCACCCGCAACGTCGCCGGCCGTCCGGTGATCTTCTGCCGCGACAGGAAGGGCGAGGTCCGCGCGCTGTTCAACGTCTGCCGTCACCGCGGCGCGCTGGTCTGCCGCGAGCGCGAGGGCAACACCCGGCAGTTCTACTGCATCTATCACGGCTGGGCGTACAACACCGACGGCTCTATCAAGGGCATTCCCGGCGACGACGCCTATCCGCCGGGCTTCGACAAGCAGGGCAAGGGCCTCGTGCCGGTGCCGCGGCTCGAGCACTACAAGGATTTCTATTTCGCCAATCTCGATCCGAACGCGCCGGACCTCGCGACCTATCTCGCCGGCGCCAAGGACTACATCGATCTCGTGGTCGACCAGTCGCCGTCCGGCAAGATGGAGATCATCTCCGGCGTGCAGGAATACGATATCAAGGCGAACTGGAAGCTCCTGGTCGAGAACAGCGTCGACGACTACCACCTCGTCACCACGCACTCGACCTGGCTCAATTACATGCGCAACTCCGGCGTCAACATCACGCCGGCCAAGGGCCACATGCTGCCGACCAAGGGCTTCGGCCTGGATCTCGGCAACGGCCATCTCACCACCGACAATCCGAACTACCGCGGCCGCCCGGTGGCGCGCTGGATCTCAGTCTACGGCGAGGAGGCCAAGGCCGACATCGATGCGATCCGCAAGGAGCTGGTCGAGCGGCTCGGCGAGGCGCGGGCGGCGCGCGTCGCCGACACCAACCGCAATCTCTGCATCTTTCCGAACCTCGTGATCAATGACGGCTCATCGGTGACGGTGCGTCATTTCACGCCGGTCGAGCCCGGCCTGATGAAGGTGAGCGCCTGGGCGCTCGGCCCGGTCGAGGAGACCGAGGCGCAGCGGGCGCGCCGCCTGCACGCCTTCCTCACGTTCTACGGCCCTGGCGGCTTCGCCACGCCCGACGACGTCGCGGCGCTGGAACTGGCGCAGCAGGGTTACGCGGCGTGGCGCGAGGTGCCGTGGACCGATCTCTCGCGCGGCATGGGCAACAGCCAGGAGCAACTGGCCACTGACGAAGGGCACCTGCGCGTGTTCTGGCGCAAGTGGGACGCGATGATGAACGGAGCGGGCGCATGAACAAGCCGCTCGATCCGGCCTCCACGGTGACCCGCGCCGAGGTGGAGGACCTGCTCTATCACGAGGCCGATCTGCTGGACGCCTGGCGGCTCGACGACTGGCTCGGGCTTTTGACCGATGACGCGTCCTACTACGTTCCGCCGAACGACAAGCCCGACGGTGACCACCGCTTCACGCTGTTCACCGTCGCCGACGACATCGTGCGGCTGCGCGAACGCATCATCCGTCTCAAAGACCCGAACTGCCACGCCGAATATCCGCCGTCGCACACCCGCCGGCTGATCACCAATGTGCGCATCACCGGCACCGAGGGCGACCTCGTTCTGGTGGCGGCGAATTTCGCCATCTTTCGCCACCGCCGGAACGAGCAGGCGCCGCGGCAGTTCGTCGGCCGTTACCGCTACAAGCTCAAGCAGACCGATTCCGGCCTGAAGATCCACGAGCGCCGCGCGATCCTCGACGCCGAGGAACTGGGGGCTATGGGCGCGGTCAGTTTTTTGCTTTAGTCGCGCCGGCCGCAAGTCAAAGAAAGCCTGGGTCGCCCGCAATTGCGGGCGATGCCATTCAGAATGCAATAGGGGAACGAAATGCCGAATCCGCTCGCGATCGACGCCCACGCGCACATCTGCACCGAGGAGACCATGAACCTCCTCAACAAGGAGCTTCCGAAGGTCGCCTCGAGCCTCAAGGAATACGAGAAGGATGTGTTCGAATGGTCGGTCTGCGGCGTGCCGTACCGGCCGCTGCCGCGCGGCGGCTTCGACATCGAGCAGCGGCTGAAGGACATGAAGGCGTCCGACGTCGACATGCAGGTGCTGTCGAACACGCCGCAGACCTTCATGTACAACCAGGACGCCGGCATGACCACCGCGGGCTGCGTCATCCAGAACGACCAGATCGCCAAGCACGTCCGCGACTATCCGAAGAGCTTCTACGGCATCGCCACGCTGCCGATGCAGGCGCCGAAGGCCGCTGCCGACGAGCTGGAACGTTCGATCTCCAAGCTCGGGCTGAAGGGCATGCAGATCGGCTCCAACATCAACGGCAAGAACCTCGACGAGCCGGAGTTCGAGCCGGTGTGGCAGGTGGCGAATGCGCACAACGCCTTCTGCATGGTGCATCCCAACAACGTGGCGGGCGCCGACCGGCTGCGGAAATACTATCTCAACAACCTGATCGGCAATCCGCTCGACACCACCATCGCCGCGGCGTCGCTCGTGTTCGGCGGCGTGATCGAGCGCTTCCCCAACATCCGCTTCTACATGGTGCATGGCGGCGGCTTCACGCCCTACCAGGCCGGGCGCTGGCAGCACGGCTGGCACGTGCGCCCCGAGCCCAAGGTCAATCTCAAGGTTCCGCCGGCCGAGACGATCCGCACCTTCTACTGGGACACCATCCTGCACTCGAAGCCGCAGCTCGAGTTCCTGGTGCAGGAGTGGGGCGCCAACAAGGTGATCCTCGGCAGCGACTATCCGTATGACATGGGCACGTTCGAGTGCGCGCGGCAGGTCAAGGCGCTGTCCTGCGGCGAGCTCGACAAGGTGACCATGCTCAACGGCCTGGTGCAGAGGCTGCTCGCGGACGTGAAGTAATGGCGGAGGCGCAAGGCGCGCGGGTCCCAGCACCTGCGATTGCGGCCTTCATCAAGGACGCGATGATGGCGGTCGGCGTGCCGGACGCCGACGCGGCGAAGGTCGCCGAGCTGATGCTCGAGGCCGATCTCGCCGGCGCCGACGCGCATGGCGTGTTCCGCCTGCCGCAGTACATCCGCCGCATCAAGGCCGGCGGCGTCAATCCGAAGGCGAATATCATCGTCGAGAAGACCGCGCCGGCCACCGCCATCGTCGATGGCGACAACGGCATGGGCCATCTGGTGATGCAGCGCGCCGCCGACATTGCGTTTGCGCTGGCGAAGGATACCGGCGTCGCCTGGGTCGGTGCGCGGCGCAGCAATCATGCCGGCGCGGCGGGGACCTACGCGGCGATGGCGCTGCCGCACGACATGATCGGCATCTACTCCGCGGTCGCCAACGCCAACCACATGCCGGCCTGGGGCGCGGCCGAAAGCCTGCTCAGCACCAATCCGATCGCGATCGCCGTGCCCGCCGGGCAGGAGGCGCCGGTGGTGCTGGACATCGCCACCACGGTCGTCTCCTACGGCACCGTGAAGGCCTACAAGCTTCAGGGCAAGCCGATGCCGGAAGGCTGGATGGTGAGCGCCACCGACGGCAAGCCGCTGACCGACTCGGCGAACAGCGGCGAGGGGCTGCTGATGCCGATCGGCGGCCACAAAGGTGCGGGGCTCGCGCTGGTGCTGGGCCTTCTCGCCGGCGTGCTGAACGGCGCGGCGTTCGGCCGCGAGGTGGTCGACTTCAACGCCGACGACGAAAGCGCCTGCAACACCGGCCATTTCATCATCGCGCTGGATATTGCGCGGTTCATTCCGCTCGCGACCTTCAAATCGGAGATCGACCGCCAGCTTCGCGACCTGAAAGCCTCGCCGGTTCTCCCCGGCTTCGACGCCATCCGCCTTCCTGGCGAGCAGCGCCGCACCCGCCGCGCCGAGCGAATGGCCAACGGCGTGCCGGTGTTTCCGGAGGTGGTCGAGCAGCTCGACAAGCTCGCGGGCGAGCTGAAGATCAAGCGGCTCGCCAGATAGGCGCTGCCGTGTTGTTACACTCCGCCGTCATTCCGGGGCGCGCGTCAGCGCGAACCCGGAATCCATAACCACTGCTGTGGAGTATGGATTCCGGGCTCGCGAGCTTCGCTCGCGCCCCGGAATGACAGCGGTCGTATTGCGACGCTATCGCCTCACTTCGGCGCCATGGCCTCGCGCACGCGTTCGACCGTCGCGGCCGGCGTCTTGTAGATATCGACGATCAGCGCCGCGACCTGCTCGCCGCTCAGCGGATCGACCTCGATCTTCAGCTTCTCCGCCTCGGCCAGGAACTCCGGGTCCTTCATCGTCGCGTCGAACGCGCGGCGGATCGCGTTTACGCGGTCCGCCGGCACGTTCGGCGGCAGGAAGAACGGGCGGCCGAACTCGAGCCGCGCCAGCGCCAAAGCCATCGCCTGCTTCTGCTCCTCGGTCTTGGCCAATTCGAGCGCGAGCGGCACGTCCGGCATCTCGGCGTGCTTGCGCAGCGCCCATTGCGCGAGGATGCGAACCTTCTTTTCCGTGATCCACTGCTCGGAAATGGCCTTGAGTGTCGACCAGTTGGCCCAGGTGCCGTGCACCTCGCCGCGCTCCATGGCGAGGTGAATCTTCGGCGTCGCCTCGTAGCCGGTGATGACCTTCACCTTCCAGCCGAACAGCCTTTCGCCGAGCTTCGGATAGTCGTACTGCGTCGAGCCCGGCGCCTGCGCACCGACGATCATCTCTTTGGTGGTGAGATCGGCGAGCGTCATGATCGGCGACGTGCCCCACACATACATCGCCTGGGTCTCGCGGTTGGTGCTGCCGACCCAGTTGAGCTTGGTCGCCTCGAAGCGCGCACCGGTCGGCTGCAAGAGCGGCGTGGTCGGCAGGCCGTTGAACGAGGCGCCGAACACGGTGCCGTCGAACGGCCCGGCGGCGAACAGCTGGTTGGTCATCGTCAGCGAGCCGGCGCCCGGCTGATTCTGCACGATGATGGTCGGATTGCCCGGGATGTGCTTCGTCATGTGGCGGGCAAGCAGCCGGGCGTTGATGTCGTAGCCCGAGCCGACGCCGATACCGACGACGAGGCGCACGTTCTTGCCTCGGTAAAAACTGGCGACGTCCTCTTGCGCGGCGGCCGGCGCAGCGGCGAAGGCGACAAGGCCGAAGGCGAGTGCAATACGTTTCATGAAGAACTCCCGGCTGGTATGCCGCAGTGTGGCGGCTGCCGCGCCAGACGCAAGCTCAATAGTGTCGCTAGTACCTACTTTTCATAGAACGTGAGTCGTGATTCAAGATCGGGATGATTCCCGAGGCAAGAGAAGTCTGCGT
>JAIESI010000134.1 GCA_019746135.1 Xanthobacteraceae bacterium | reverse complement strand
GCGCGAAACTACCTGGCGGCTGTCTGCCTGACCGCCGCGCTGGTATGGTGGATTTAATGAGTCTGGACCCTAGGAACCGCATCGAATCATCCTGCAGCGCTGGCGCACGACAGCCATTGATCTCGCTCAAGCCGGGGCCGGTGCTCCGGACGCGGGAGCGCTATCGGTCGGCCACCTGCAGGTCGCCGAAGACAGCCGGCCAGTCCTCGTCGGAGTCGACCCGCCACAACCGGTCGAGCACCTTCTGCAATTGCGCGCCCTTGAGCTTCCGGCCCGCAAGGCCTTTGAACTTGTCGACCACCTGCGTGTCGCTCATCGGCCGGTCGTGATGGCCGATCGGGTTCGACAACTCCGCCGTCTTCTGCTCGCCATTCTTGAGCGTGATGGTCATTCTGCAGGGCAGCGACGCCGGATAGCGCCTGTTGAACTCTGCATCTTCGGTGATGGTGATCTTCTGCATCAGTTCGAGGGTGCGTTGATCGCCGAAGCGCTCCGGCTCGAAGATTGCGTCGGTGTAGGCGCCGTCGATCAGCACCGCCGCGACGACATAGGGCATGCTGTGGTCGGCGGTCTCGCGTGTGGTCGGCTTCCATTTCTCCGCGCCGCTGCCGATCTCGAACCAGGCGAAGTGGTAGGTGAACACCTCGATCTTCGCGATCTCGTCGAGCCTGATCTGCGGCAGCAGCTCCAATGCCAGGAACGCCGGGCCCTGAGCATGGAATTCGCTGAGGAAGAACTTGTAGTCCGCCTTGGGCAGGCTGAAGCCCGTCGGATCGACCGGAAACGGGCAGATTTCCTCGGCACCGATCACCGCGGTCAGCCCGTCCTCGAACGGCGTCGGCGGTCCGGCCATGCCCTGCGAGGCCATGACGGCCGCGAACACACCGTTGCGCGCCGCGTTGGCGGCGGCGCAGCCCTTCCACATGGTGAGATGGCCGCGCCGGCTGATGTCGGTGCCGAGATTGGGCACGGCCGCAAGCGAAATCGCGTTAGCGGTCTGCGCCAGCGGCAGGTCCAGCACCTTGGCCGCGCCGGCGGCGCTGGCGACCGCGTTGTAAAGCACATAGTCCAGCGCGTGCTTGCGCATCGGGAAGGCGCGGAACAGGTAGCGGTGGACCTCGTAGGCCAGCACGATGGCAGTGATCGCCGTCTGCGCGCTGGCGCGCGCCGCCTGCGCGATCGCCAGCACCGGCAGCAGATTGTCGTTCGGATGCCCGCCGCCTCCCGGATAAGTGTCGTTGCCCTCGAGATAGCGGCTGGCCACGCTGTTGGCGAAGGCGGCGAGCTCCGGCAGCGTGCGATGCGCGGTGCCGATGACGGTTGCGCCGTCGGAGACCGCTGCGCGTGCCGCGACCGCGCGCGCCACGCGCGCGGGCTCCGCGTCGAACGCGGCGACGGCGCAGCCGACGGTATCGATGATTCGCCGCTTGCAGTCGTGTACGACCTCGGGCGGCAGATCGGCATAGCTCAGCCGCGTTGCGAACTCGGCCATGCTCTTCGTGCTGTGATCCATCAGACCTCGGAAAGGCGGAAAGGTCGCGAACTTAGCTGCCGCGCAAAGCGCGAGAAGACTAGCGCAATGGGCCAATCAGGCCAAGAAAGCGACCTATCGGAGGCATTGGACACACCATATGCCTGCAATGCATGGAGAACGTCCGTCTAATTTGAGCGAAGGGCGTGTTCATCCAACTGACATCGACTCGAACTAGACCGCCGGGCATGCGAGGCACCCCGGACGATCGCTGATGGGCTGGCTGTCCCTGCTGATGACGGGAGCGCTTGAGATCGTCTGGATCCTGGCGCTCAAATATTCGGATGGCTTCACGCGGATCGGGCCCAGCCTCGTCACGATTGCAGCGATCGGGTTGAGCTTTGCGTTGCTGGGGCTTTCGCTGAAGTCGATCCCGTTCGGGACCGCCTATGCGGTCTGGACCGGGATTGGTGCCGCGGGCGCGGTGATCGCTGGCGTCTTGTTGTTCGGCGAGCCGGCGGAGTTCGGCCGCATCGGCTGTCTGGTCATGATCGTCGCCGGAACCGTCGGCCTGCGTCTCGTCACGCCAAGCTGATCCAGTCGTTCACTGCCCAGTCATCGCGGTGTCACGCGCCCCGGCCAAACAGGGGCGCCAATGAACGAACTGATTCCCTTGGACGCCGGCAGCATCCCGATGCAACAGGAATCGGAGAACGGCCCGGCATGAATGTGCAACCGATGGAGCCGTTCCAGGCGGACGGCAGCGACGAGAACCCGATCCGCGTCCGGACCATCTTCGTCTCCGACATCCATCTCGGCACCCGCGGCTGCCAGGCCGAGAAGTTCCTCGACTTCCTCCGCGACTACGACGCCGACCTGATCTATCTGGTCGGCGACATCGTCGACGGCTGGCAGCTCAAGTCCGGCTGGTACTGGCCGCAATCGCACAACGACGTGGTGCAGAAGCTGCTGCGCAAGGCCCGCAAGGGCGCACGCATCGTCTATGTGCCGGGCAACCACGACGAGGTCATGCGCGAGTTCTACGGCATTCATTTCGGCGGCATCGAGGTGGTCGAGAAGACCATCCATGTCGGGGCCGACGGCAAGCGCTATCTGATCATCCACGGCGACCTGTTCGACGTGGTGATCCGCAACGCCCGCTGGCTGGCGCTGCTCGGCAGCAAGGCCTACGACCTCGCCATCATGCTGAACACGCATTTCAACACGATGCGGCGGCGGCTCGGGCTGCCGTACTGGTCGCTGTCGCGGTGGATCAAGCTGAAGGTCAAGAACGCCGTCAATTTCATCGGCGAGTTCGAGAAGACGCTCGGCATGGAGGGCCGGCGGCATCACGTGGACGGCGTGGTCTGCGGCCACATCCATCATCCGGTGATCCGCGACATCGACGGCCTGACCTACGTCAATTGCGGCGACTGGGTGGAGAGTTGCACCGCGGCTGTCGAGCATTTCGACGGACAACTTGAGATCGTCGAGTGGTCCAAGGCGTGGGCCGGGACGCGGCCGCCGCGCATTCCGGAACAAGGCGGGGCCCGGCTGGAGCATGTGCTGCCGCTCGGCGCGGTCGCAGGTCTTGCGGAATCTACAAGCAAATCGCGCGGCTGGCACTGGTGCGAACGTCCCGTGTCACGTATCTGACATCGACTCATCATATTGTCGGACGAGTCGGTGAAGGAATGATCCCGGAAGCTCGTTCCACTGCGGTTCTGAACGAGCCCGCCTTGAGACAAGACACTCTGGGCGCGCGAATTCACTCTTCACACCTGCACGACAATCTCACGCATGCCGCGCGCGTTTGCGCGGCGGGGAACTGATCATGTCGCTGGCGACGTCCGAGCACACCACGAAGGCGTTCGATTTCGATCTGCGGGAGCTCAAGTGCATGGTGGCCGAGATGGGCGGCCACGTCGAGAAGCAGCTGCTGACGGCGATCGACGCGCTCATTCGCAACGACAAGGAGCGTGGCGAGAAGGTGGTTCAGGCCGACGCGACGCTGGACGCCTTGCAGCACACCATCGAGGAGAAGGGCATCGCCACCATCGCGATGCGCCAGCCGATGGCGGTCGATCTGCGCGAGGTGGTCGGCGTGCTGCGGATCGCCAACGATCTCGAGCGGATCGGCGACCTCGCCAAGAACATCGCCAAGCGGGTGTCGGCGCTCGGCAGCGAGGACATGCCGAGGCAGGCGCGCCGCGGCATGACCCACATCATGAGCCTCGCCATCGGCCTTCTGACCGATGCGCTCGACAGCTTCGCCAGCGGCGACGGCGAGAAGGCGGCCGCGGTGTGGACCCGGGACAACGAGATCGACCTGATGTACACCTCGCTGTTCCGCGAGCTCCTGACCTACATGATGGAGGATCCCGGCACGGTTGCCGCAGGCGTGCATCTGGTGTTCTGCGCCAAGAACATCGAGCGGGTCGGCGACCACGCCACCAACATCGCCGAGTCGGTCTATTACATCGTCGAAGGCCGCACCCTGTCCGAGGAGCGGCCCAAGGCCGATTCGACGAGCCTGATGCGCGTCATGCCAAGTTCAGCGCCAAGTTCAGCTCATTGAAACGACGAATTGATTGAAGGTGCAGCCGGGCGCCTGAATGTCGTCCCTGCTGAAGCCCACGAAGCAACGATGGCCGACGAGACGCCGCGATATGCCGTGTATTTCGTGCCGGCGGCGGACTCCGATCTCTACCGCTTCGGCAGCGCCGTGCTGCAGTACGACGGCTACACCGGCCGCCCGGTGGCCGCGCCGGACGAATGCGCGGCCGACGCCGCGCGATGGCGCAAGGCGACCGAGGAGCCGCGCCGCTACGGCTTCCATGCCACATTGAAGGCGCCGTTCGCCCTTGCGCCGGCATGCAGCGAGACGCAGCTTGTCGGCGCCTTCCGGAGCTTCGCAGCGCTTGGCCGCAAGGCCGCGGTCATCGAGCCGGAGATCGCCGTGCTCAGCGGCTTCACGGCGCTGGTGCCGGTCCGTGCGAGCCCGGCGGTCGATGCGCTGGCCGCCGACTGCACGACGATCTTCGACGCGTTCCGCGCGCCGATGTCGGCGCAGGAGCGGGCGCGGCGGCTCGCTTCGGGGCTCGACCCGAGCCAGATCGAAAACCTCGACCGCTGGGGCTATCCCTATCTGTTCGCCGACTTTCGGTTTCACATGACGCTGACCGGCACGATCGAGGCCGGTCTCCGCGAGCCGACCGTCGCGACGCTCCGCCGCGCGTTCCTGCGGATGTGCGGGTCCGAGCCGATCGCCATCGACCGTCTGGCGCTGGTCAAACAGGGCACCCCGGAGGCGGCGTTTCGCGTGCTGAGCCACGCGCTGCTGATCGGCGTCCGCGAAACTTGATTCATCCGAAGTGAAACTTCGGAATTTGTGGTCCTGGGTCCCCGCTTCCGCGGGGACGAACGTGGAGAGAATACGTCGCTCCCTCAACCGTTCGTCCCCGCGGAAGCGGGGACCCAGGGCTGCAAAAGAAAATTCCAACGTTAAGTCGTACTAAATGGTGGTAGCCGCATCAGCGGCTCGCCCATGCGGATCGTGGTGCCTTCGGTCACGCCGTCGCACAGCGCGAAGCTCTCCGGCGCGAACACGATGATGGTCGAGCCGTGCTCGAACCAGCCCATCTCCTCGCCCTTCCTGAGCGTGGCGTTGCAGGCCATGACGTTGGGCCCACGATGCCGCAGGTGCAGCAGCACGTTCAGGAAATGCAGCCGGATGCTCGCCACGAGAATGGCCGCGACCGGCACCAGCGTCACCCGGTGCCCGCCGGCCGTAAGCGTCGTGCGGACCACCGCGCGCTCGTTCTTGCAGAACAGCTTCTCGACCCGCTTCAGCGCCACCGGGTTGACGTTCCAGGTGTCGCCGGAAATGTAGGTCACCTGCTCGACCCGGCAGTCATGCGGCGCGTGGAAGCGGTGATACATGCTCGACGTAAGCCGCAGCGTGACGTAGCGGCCGTTGCGGTGGGCTTCGACCGGCTCGGGATCGGCCATCAGGTCGGGGAGGGTGTAGGGAAAGCCTTTGACCTGAAACAGTTCGGTGCCCGCGATCGCCCCGCAGGCGCCGACGATGGCGTCGCAGGGGCTTACGAGGATCCGCGGATCGGCGTTCACCGGCCGTGCGCCGTCCTTGAGCTCCCGGACGAAGCAGTCGTGCATGCTGCGGAAGCTCGATTTCTTTGCTTCGCTGAGATCGAGGCCGGAAAACGCCTTCCAGACTCCGATCGACAGATCGCGGATGAGCGGCTGCTCGATCTTGCTCAGCCAGCCGACGAATCGCGTCAGCAGCCGCCGGGGAATGCGATTCGTGATGAGGAAATTCAGATCCTCCTGCTGGAACAGGCGCAGCCATTGGGTTTGCGGCGTCATGGAGTCGTTAAATCCCCCGGATAGAACCCGATTCGATGATCATGGGCGGCACGGCACTGGCGTTTTACGGCATCGGCGTCGCGGCGCTGGCGACGTGGGTGGTGAAGCTCAAGCAGCGGCTCGAGCTGTCGCGCGCCAAGCACCGCTCGCTCGCCGGCCACGCCCGCTGGTCGCGCCGGGTGGCGGCGCAGCTTCCCTATTATGAATACGACGCCGAGACCTTCTTCTGCTCGGACGGCGCGCCGGCCGACATCGCCGCGCGCCGCAGCGAGGGCTTCGAGCGGCTCGCCGCGCTCTACGCGGCGCGCTTCCCGGCAACGATCCGCGCCACCGAGGCGGTGGCCGACGGCATCTCCGACCTGCAGTTCACCGAAGCCTACCGGGTGCCCTACCAGTACAGCCGCTTCGTCCGCGAACGGCTCAAGGTCGGCACCTTCGTCAAGTCCTCCGAGGGCGTGACCGTCACCGACCTCGACGGCAACCGCTTCTACGATCTGACCGGCTCCTACGGCGTCAACCTGCTCGGCAACGACTTCTACAAGGGCGCGATGCAGCGCGGGCTCGCCCGCGTGCAGGAGCTCGGCCCGGTGCTCGGGCCGTATCATCCGGTGATCGCCGACAACGTCCGCCGCCTGAAGGAGATTTCCGGCCTCGACGAGGTCTCGTTCCACATGTCCGGCACGGAAGCCGTGATGCAGGCGGTGCGGCTCGCCCGCTACCACACCCGCCGCTCGCACCTGGTCCGCTTCTGCGGCGCCTATCACGGCTGGTGGGGCGACGTGCAGCCCGGCGTCGGCAATCCGCTGCCGGCGCGCGAGACCTACACGCTCAACGACATGTCCGAGGAGGCGCTGCGCGTGCTGCGCAAGCGCCGCGACATCGCCTGCGTGCTGGTCAACCCGCTGCAGGCGCTGCACCCGAACATCTCCGCGCCGGCCGACACCTCGCTGGTCGACGGCGGCCGCCGCGCCCATTTCGACAAGGACGCTTACGCCGCCTGGCTGAAGCGGCTGCGCGCGGTGTGCAGCGAACGCGGCATCGTCCTGATCTTCGACGAGGTGTTCGTCGGCTTCCGCCTCGCGCCGGGCGGCGCGCAGGAGTATTTCGGCGTCGAGGCCGATCTCGTCACCTACGGCAAGACGGTCGGCGGCGGCTTCCCGGTCGGCGTGGTGTGCGGCCGCCGCGACCTGATGAAGCGCTTCCGCGACGACCGGCCCGCCGACATCTGCTTCGCCCGCGGCACGTTCAATTCGCATCCCGCGGTGATGGCGGCGATGGACGAGTTCCTGCGCCACATGGAAACGCCGGAGGCCCGCGCGCTCTATCACAACCTCGACGAGGTCTGGAACGGCCGGGCCCGGCGGCTGAACACGATGCTGCAGGATGCCGGCATGCCGGTGCGGGTGGCGAACCTGTCGTCGATCTGGACCGTCTGCTACACGCGGCCCTCTCGCTACAACTGGATGCTGCAGTATTACCTGCGCGCCGAAGGCCTGGCGCTGAGCTGGATCGGCACCGGCCGGCTGATCTTCACGCTCAATTACACCGAAGCCGATTTCGACGCGGTGGCCGGGCGCTTCGTCAGGGCCGCCCAGGCGATGGACCGCGACGGCTGGTTCTGGTGCGATCCGGCCGCGACCAACAAGACGGTCAAGCGGCATATCCTGAAAGAGATGATCGCGCATCGCTTCGCCGCGCTGCGCGGCTAGAGCACGACCGCTTGAGATTGCATCATCAGCAACCCGGGCGGTCTCATCCCTCCCCGCGAGGGGAGGGTGGCCGCGGAGCGGCCGGGTGGGGAGAAGGTGCCACACGTGAAATCGTAGTGCTTGGCAGCCTTCTCCCCACCCGGCGGCCATAAGCGCGTTTACGCGCGTCTTTGACGCGCTATGGGCGCCACGCTCCCCTCGCGGGGAGGGAGGGCACCGCCTGTGCCGCTGATACTGCTTCACTGCAACGCAAGTTCAACTCGCCCGCGGCGCCTCTTCGGCCCCGTCGTCGAACAGCTCCTCGTCGTTGGTGTGCGGGTCGATGAGCTGGCCCTTCAGCAGGTAATACGGCGCGCGGTGGTAGAGCTTGATGTCGTGGAACGGGTCGGTGATGATTTTCGTCGCCCAGACCAGCCCGGTCTGCACGTCCTTGATCAAGAACAGGTGCACGGTGCGGAAGATCAGTCCGCCGAGCCCGATCGCGAGCCAGATGATCGCCACATGGCGGATGAACTCCATGTGCGTGGTGTGCGGCTCGAAGATGCCGAACAGGGTCGGATCGAAATAGAGCGGGATCGGCGATGCCGCCCAGATCGTCATCAGCACGACCTTGCGGCGCAGGTTGTAGCCGACCTTGATGTCCTCTTTGTGCTCGTGGGTCGCCTGGTTGTAGTGGTCGTAGGTCTTGGGCTCGAAGAAGAAATGCCCGGCCTGCCGGGTGGTCATCGAGATCAGCCAGCCGACCAGCGCCGCAATGGCGGGGTCCTTGAACATCATCACGTAGGCAAAAACGAAGCTGATCGCGCTGATGAGATGCAGCGACTGGTTGATCCGGCTGTGATGGTAGTAGCGGTGGTCATCCCAGCGTTGCACTCTCAGCGCTTCAAGAAATCCGTGCATTATGAAGATCTCCCCGTCCTGCGGAGCTGCGGACATTCGCCTGTGGTATGGCGATTCGATGAATGCGTTGTGACAGCCGCGGTCCCGGCAGAAACAAGAAAAATGCCGCCGTGGAGCACTGCGGCATCGCAGTTTCGGCGAGGACGTTGACGAATGACGGAGGGATCAGCCCACCGCGCTCGCCTGCAAACGCTCCTGGTGTGCCGCTGCTGCGCCGCCATCCTTGGCAAAGCGGATCAGCGAGAAATGTCCGAACGGCGGCATCGCCCGGCGCTCGACCAGCGCGACGTCACGGGTCTGCGCCGCCCAGCGGGCGTAGCGCTCGAACGAGAATTCGGTGCGCCAGCCGAGCTTGCGCGCCGCCGGTGCAAACCACTTCTCCAGCGCGCGCCGCAGCCCCGCTTCCGCGCCGACGCGGCTCACCAGGATGATCTCGCCGCCGGGCTTCAGCACGCGGGCGAATTCGTCGAGCGTCGCCTCGGGATTGGGCACCGTGGTGATGACGTACTGCGCGACCACCACGTCGAACGACTGGTCGGGAAAATCGAGGTGCTCGGCGTCCATCACGTACAGTCCCTCGACATGCGACAGGCCGAGCTCGGCGACGCGCTCCTTGGCCTTCATCAGCATCGGCTCGGAGATGTCGACGCCGCAAAGCGTGTTCTTGTCCGAGTAGTCCGGCAGCGAGATGCCGGTGCCGACGCCGACCTCGAGGATACGCCCGCCGATTCGCTCGGCGGCCTCGATCGCCGCCGCCCGCCCGCGCTCGAACACCGCGCCGAACACCATGTCATAGACCGGCGCCCATTTGGCGTAGGCTTTCGTGACGGTGTCCTTGTCGAGATCGCTGGGCCTCTGCTCTGTCATGATGTGGGTTTCCTTTGTGTGCTGGCGGACGACGCGGGTGGCGAACGGAAATTGTCGAAGCGCGGCTCAGCCGTGAGCGGCGGCAGGCCGACCGAGCGGCGCGGTGCGGGCGAGGCTGCCGGTGTGCACGTCGCGCAGATGGCCGATGAACTGGCGCGCGCTGTTCTCCCAGGAGTATCGCAGGGCGAACTCGCGGCACGTCTCGCGGGACGCTTTGAGCGCGTCGATGCAGGCGGTGCGCAGATCCTCGTTCAGCGCGCCGACCGGATGGTTGCCGACCACGTCCTTCGGACCGGTCACGGGGAATGCGGCGATCGGCACGCCGCTCGCCAGCGCCTCGAGCTGGACCACGCCGAACGTATCGGTCAGGCTCGGGAACACGAACACGTCGGCTGCGGCGAGATGGGCGGCGAGCTTGCCGTTCTCGATCAGGCCGAGAAACTTGGCGTCGGGAAAGCGCGCTTTCAGCTCGGCCTCCTGCGGGCCGGTGCCGATCACGATCTTGGTGCCCGGCAGGTCGAGCGACAGGAAGGCCTCGAGATTCTTCTCCACCGCGACGCGGCCGACGCAGGCGAAGATCGGCCGCGGAAACGGCAATTCGATCGCGCGATCGGGCCGAAACAGGTCGGTGTCGACGCCCCGGGTCCAGCGGCCGAGATTGCGAAAGCCCTTGTCCCGAAGCTCGGCTTCGAGCGACGGCGTCGCGATCATCGTCACCGACGCCGCGCCATGGAAGCGCCGCAGCCCCGCATAGATCCATCCTTCGGGGATCGGCCAGCGCGCCGAGATGTATTCGGGAAAGCGCGTGGTGTAGCTCGTGGTGAAGCGCCAGTTGCGGCGCACGCAACAGGCGCGGACCTGATGGCCGATCGGCCCCTCGGTTGCAATGTGGATCGCGTCCGGATCGGCGCTCTCGATGCGTTTGGCGACCTGCCGGCCGCTGGGCAGCGCCAGGCGCAGGCCCGGATAGGTCGGCACCGGCACGGTGGGGAAGCCGTCGGGCGAGAGAAACTCGACGTCGACACCGAGCGCTTTGGCGCTTCGCGCCAGCGATGTGAGCGTGCGGACCACGCCGTTGACTTGAGGATGCCAGGCGTCGGTCGCGATCAGAACCCGCATCGGTGTTCGTCCTCCGGGACTCGGCCGTTTGCCGAATCGGCGGCGACACCATTGCGTCATCGTGTCTCATTCATGTGACGGGGCTTAAGCTTTTGTGACGCGCGCTGTTACACGGCTGTCAAACGGCGATGACAGGTTGCGGCGGATCCTGCGATCGATTCGGAAGCTCACCGCCTGATGCGAATGCCGGACGTGACGAGCTTCATCGCCCGGTCGATCCAGGGTGCCGCGCCGGGGTCGGTCTCGGCGCGGAACGGCTTCAGCCGCATCGGCATCGCGATCAGCGTGCTGGTCGTGATCGCGGCCGGCGTCGTGCTCTATCACATCCTGCGCGACATCGACTGGAGCCTGGTCGGCCGCGCCATTCGCGCGACGCCGATGCACGACGTTGCGCTCGCCGCCTGCTTCATAGGCCTGGGCTACGTCACGCTGACGTTCTACGACGTCTTCTCGCTGCGCACGATCGGCCGCGGTCATGTGCCCTATCGGATCGCCGCGATGGCGAGCTTCACCAGCTATTCCATCGGCCACAATCTCGGCGCCACGGTTTTCATCGCCGGCGCGGTGCGCTGGCGGATCTATTCCGCGTGGGGCCTGTCGCTGATCGACGTCGCCAAGATGGCGTTCGTTACCGGGCTCACCTTCTGGCTCGGCAACATCGTCGTGCTCGGCTTCTGCATGCTTCTGGTCCCGGAGGCGGCCAGCGCGGTCGATCAGCTTCCGCCGTTCGCCAACCAGGTCCTGGGCGCGTTCGGGCTGGCGGCCATCGCCGGCTACGTCTTGTGGATCTCGCAGGGCGAGCGGGTCATCGGCCGCAATGCGTGGGCCATCGTGCTCCCCAACGCGCGGCTGACGCTGCTGCAGATCGGCATCGGCGTGCTCGATCTCGGCGTCGGCGGGCTTGCGATCTATGTGCTGCTGCCGGACATACCGCCGATCGACTACGTCACGGTGCTGGTGATCTACGTCACCGCCATCCTGCTCGGCTTTCTCAGCCACGCGCCCGGCAGCCTCGGGGTGTTCGAGGCCGCGGTGCTGATCGCGCTGCCGCAGTTCTCCAAGGAAGAGCTCCTGGCGTCGCTCCTGGTCTTCCGCTGCCTGTACTTCGTGCTGCCGTTGTTCCTGGCGGTCAGCATCATGGCCGTCCGCGAGATGTGGCTGGCGAGCCGGTAGGCCGGTTTTCCGCTTGTGCCGCTCCAACCGTCGTCATGGCCGGGCTTGTCCCGGCCATCTCGCTTAGGCTTGCACCGTGCTCTCCCAAGCGGGATGCCCGCGACATAGGCGAGCGAAGCGACGCCGTCCTTCGGACGGCTATGGCGCGGGCATGACGGCGGGGCTGGTGGTGCAGTCTAAGTGGAAATCACCCTAGACCAGCGACTTGCGCAACCGGGCGCTCATCAGGTCGATCACCATCACGCTGACCACGACGATCAGCATCTGCGCCGCGGTTTCGGCGTAGTGGAACGAGCGGATGCTTTCATAAAGCGTCTGGCTGATGCCGCCGGCGCCGACGATACCGAGCGTGGTGGCCGAGCGCACATTGGTCTCGAGCCGATAAAGAATGAACGAGCTCCACAGCGGCACGACCTGCGGCAAGCACGCCGAACACGATCTCGGGAATGCGCCTTGCGCCGGTGGCGCGGATGCCCTCGACCGGGCGCGGGTCGATCGCCTCGACCGCTTCCGAATAGAGCTTGGAGAACACACCGAGATTGTGCACGAAGATCGCCATCACCCCGGCCGCGCCGGATTGCCGCCGACGATGGTGTAGGGGGCGACATCTTTGGTGACGATGGCGCCTGCGGCGACCACCGCGCCGTCGCCGATGCTGCGGCCGGGCAGCACGATCGCGCCGTGGCCGATCCAGACGTCATGGCCGATGGTGACACGATGGCTGCGCCGCCAGGCGAACAGCTCCGGCTCGTCCGCCTCGCCGGGAAAGTAGGTGCTGGCGCGGTAGGTGAAGTGCGACTGGCTCGCACGCCACATCGGATGGTTGCCCGGATTGATTCGGGTCATCGCCGCGATCGAGCAGAACTTGCCGATGCTCGCGTAGGCGATGTCGCTGTCGTTGACCACGTAGGAGTAGACCGCCATCGCGACTTCAAGCAGCTTGGTCCGCGGCCCGACCTCCGTGTAGCGGCCGAGCGTGCAATCCGCGAGCTCCGCGGTCGGGTCGATCAGCGGTTGCGGCGATAGCATCTTGCCTGCCATGCGGCATTGCTGCGCGGCGTCAATGACAGGCCCATGACAACACGATAGTGTTGTCGGCGATTCTGCGGACAACTTGGCAGCGGCACGGCGCACTCGCGGGAAAAAAGAAGACAAAAAAGAGCCGGATCGATCTCTCACTTGAGGTTTGGCGCGGGCCAGCGACCGAAGAAGTGCGCATCGCCGGACGATTTCCGGAATAGGAGGCTTCCAGATATGTGGCGCAGACAATTCCTGATTCTTGCCGCGGCAGGGGCGAGCGGGCTCATCCGCAGCGGAGCCGCGGAGGCGCAGCCCTTCGCCGGCAAGCAGATTCGCCTGCTTGTTCCGTTCCCGGCCGGCGGGCCCACCGACATCGTGGCGCGGCCTCTGTCGCAGATGCTGGCCGACGAGCTGAAGTGCACGGTGCTGGTCGACAACCGCGGCGGGGCGGGCGGCTCGCTCGGCGCCGATATGGTCGCTAAGTCCGCGCCGGACGGCCAGACGCTACTCATGGCAACGGTCGGCACGCACGCCATCAATCCGTCGCTCTACAGGAAGCTGCCCTACGACGCCGTGAAGGATTTCACCCCGATCGCGCTCGTGGCGATGGCGCCGGTGACGATCGTCGTGCATCCATCGCTTCAAGCCAACAATCTTGCCGAGTTCGTTGCGCTGGCGAAGAGCCGGGGCAGCAGCCTGAACTACGGCTCGGCCGGCGCAGGCACCCCCGGGCATCTGACCGGCGAGATGTTCAAGGCCGCGGCCGGGATCAGCATCCAGCATGTCCCGTACCGGGGAAGCGCTCCCGCCTTGACGGACCTCCTGGCCGGGCAGATTCAGATCATGTTCGATCCGCTGCAGTCGGTGCTGTCGAACGTGCAGGCCGGCAAGCTCAAGGCCATCGCGGTCAGCAGCAAGGCGCGTTCGTCCGTGGTGTCGAACGTGCCGACGATTGCCGAGGCCGGCTATCCGGGGTTTGAAACCACCGCGTGGTGGGCGGTGTTCGCGCCGGCCCATCTGCCCGCGGCGCAGGCCACCGCATTGGCCGACGGCGTCGTGAAGATTGCGCGAAGCGATGCGTTCCGCAGCAAGCTCGAGCCGCTGGGCGTGGTTCCGACGGCGCTGGCCGGCCAGGAATTTTCCGAATTCCAGCGCGCCGAGCTCGCCAAGTGGGGCAAGGCGGTTCGCGACTCCGGCGCCTCGGTGGAGTGAGCGCGATGAAACTCAATGACGAGGAGCAGGACATCCTGGCCGGCAAGGCCGGCCCGCTGCCGCAGGAGGCGCTGCGCCACCAGAAAGCCGTGGGCGAGTTTTTCGGCGCGGCGGATTTCGTGCCGGTGACGCAGGCGCACATCATGGCCGACACTGAGAGCCTCGGCGAGGCCGGCGTGCGCTGGCTCGAGCGGCTGGCATCGACCGCCGAAGGGCAGAAGCGCGTGCGCGTGCCGACCATCACCGATCCGCGCGGCACCGACTTCGCTAAGGCGGCGAGCCTCGGGCAGACATCGGCGATGCTCGATCTGGAACGGCGCGCGATCGCGGCTTTCGTCAAGCTCGGCGTCACGATGACCGACACCTGCATCAATTATCAGACGATCCAGGCGCCCACGCCGCGGGAGCATGTCGCGTTCGGCGACACCGGCGTGGTCATCTACTCCAACTCGGTGTGCGGCGCGCGCTCGAATTTCGAGGGCGGCCCCTCGGCGCTCTCCGCCGGCCTGTCCGGACGGACCCCGCGTTATGGCTTTCATCTTCCCGAGCACCGCCGCGCGACCTTGCACATTCGCGTGGACTTCACGCCCACGACGCTGAACGAGTGGGGCGCGCTCGGCGGCGTGATCGGACGTCTCGCCGGCAACTACTGGGCCGTGCCCGTGATCGAGGGAGTTGAAGGCGTTCCGCGATCGGATCAGCTCAAGCATTTCGGCGCGGCGATGGCGAGCTTCGGCTCGAGCGCGCTGTTCCATATGGTCGGGATCACCCCCGAGGCCCGCCAGGTCTCCGACGTGGCGTCCTCAGGCTTGCCGAGCCATCGCGTGACCCGGGCCGACATTGAGGCGCTGCAGCAGTCTTATCGCGTCGACGACCGGGTCGATGTCGTGGTGTTCTCGGCGCCGCAGCTCAGCCTCTACGAGTTGCGGGATCTCGCCGAGCTCTGCGACGGCCGCCGCTTCACCATTCCGCTGCTCGCGGTGACAAGTCCTCAGGTCAAGCCGGACAGCGACCGCATGGGCTATACCGCCCGCATCGAGGATGCCGGCGGCTCGGTGTTCTCAGGCATGTGCTTCTATCAGTCTTACGCGCGCGAGATCGCCGAAGCCAAGGGCTGGAACCGGCTCGTGACCAACAGCGCCAAGCTGGTCAATATCCTCGGCGGCTACGGCTACCGGCCGATGCTGGCGTCGATGGAGGCCTGCGTCGATGCGGCCGTCAGCGGAAAATTGACATGACCACGCAACCAAAAGTCTTTCGCGCGCGCCAGGCGATGGGGCGCCTCGTGCGCGGTCCGGCGCTTGTGGCCCACGACGGATTTTCCGCGCGCTATGATCTTGATCGTATCGCCGGCGTGTTCTCCCGTCCGTCGCACAAGCTCGCCGGACAATCCTATGTCGGCAAGGTGCTGGTGCTCGACACCGCCAAGGGCGGCGTCGCCACCGCCTGGATGCTGCATGAGATGACGTCGCGCGGCGTCGTACCGCTCGCCCTGGTGCTGAATTCGGCCAATCCGATTCTGGCGCAGGGCGCGGCCCTGGGTGATGTGCCCATGCTTGCCGGCTTTGACGGGGACATCACATCGCTCATTCCCCACGGCGCGGAGGTCGAGGTCGATCCGCAGCAAAGCCGGATTTCGATTCTCGGTTAGCTCCAAGGTCATTCCCGGGCGCCGCCATAAGCGCGTTTACGCGCGTCGTCGCGCGCTATGGCGGCGAGCCCGGAATCCGGAGCCACGCGGCGGCCTTTCACCGCGGCTCTGGATTCTGGGTTCGCGCGCTTGCGCGCGTGCCCCGGAATGACCGTGGAGAAACCAAGCCGTTCTCGGCCATTCCGCGCTTTGCTATCCTCCGCACAAGCCGGAGTTCATCTGGCAAAGCCGATCGGGAGCGAAACATGACTTCGTACGGCCGCGCGCTTGCCCTCGTTCTCCTGTCGCTGCTGCTCATCACGCCCGCACGCGCGCAGACAGGTGCCAACGCAGACGCCGCGAGCTATCCCAACCGCCCGATCCGCATCATCGTGCCGTTCCCGGCCGGCGGTCCGTCCGATGTTCTTGCCCGGATCATCGGCCAGCGATTGAGCGAGGACTGGAAGCAGCCGGTGCTGATCGAGAACCGCGTCGGTGCCAACACCGTGATCGGCGCCCAGGCGGTCGCGACCGCGCCGGGCGACGGTTACACGCTGCTGATGGCGATCGACTCGACGCTGACCATGAACCAGTTCCTCTACAAGAATCTGCCCTACGATCCGATCCGCGACTTCGTGCCGATCACCGTCATTGCCAAGACCATGATGCTCCTGCTGGTCAACGCATCGGGCGACATCAAAACGGTCGGTGACCTGATCGCCAAACAGAAGGCCGAGCCCGGCAAGTTCAACTATGGCGCCGGCACCATCACCTCGCAGCTCTCAGGCTTTCTGCTGAACAAGGCAGCGGGGACGAGCGCGCAGCTTGTGCGTTACAACGGCAGCGCCCAGGTCACGCAAGGCCTGCTCACCAACAGCGTACAATACACCATCGACGGACCGTCCGCCGCGTTCTCGCTCATTCAGGACGGCAAATTCCGCGTGCTCGCCAAGTTTGACCCGCGGCCGTTTCCGCCGGTGCCGGACGCACCGCTTCTGTCGGAAGCGGCAAAGCTGTCGAACTTCGACGAGATCACGGTCTGGCTCGGGCTCGTGGCGCCGAAGGGCACGCCGCAGCCGATCGTCGACAAACTCCAGCGTCAGGTGGCGCAGGTGCTGGCCGATCCCGGCATCAAGCAGAAGGCCGACGCGGCGGGGCTCTATCCATCGACGTCCACGCCCGCCGAGTTCGCCGCCTTCATTCGCAGGGAGGCGGAGCGCTGGGCGCCCGTGGTGAAGGAAACCGGGATTCAATACGACTAGGCCGCCCGGTTGAGTTGCACCGAAAACGCGTAGCCCCGGATGTGCCGGTCACCGTCGTCGCCAAGACGAATCTCTGCGGCTCGAGGTGCGGGGTTGACAGCACGTCTTCGAGAACATATCAAGAACAACGCTTCGGATACGAAGCGAGGGACGGCCGCGAGCGAGGGAGCCCATGGCCCTGGTTCGCGTCGCCCCTGGTGGAGCGCCGGGAGGCGCCGCCCCCCTGCGTCACTGGGGGGCGCGCGCCTCGAAAGGCGCGCGGCGGACCCGATGGTCCGTCGGGCCCTACGTCACTGGGCCCGGCGCCTCCCGGCGCTCCATTCCCTCGTTTTCGAGGGAGACGGAAAAAAGGGGAAAGGGCGGGGCCCGGCAGCCCGAAAAAGTGAAGTGGCCGGGCGGCGAAGCGCTGCCTTTGTTGCTGTTAGCGCATGTCCCGGAAAAAGCCTGCCCCGCACTTGATGCGGGGTGGGCACCGGTTTTTCGAAGAAGGACATGCGCCACCTAAAGAATCTGGTGAATCCGCGATGGACGGACGCGACTGCCACCTGGACGGTGTCGCCCGCGTGCCGCCGCCGGACCTACGTCTCGATCACCAGCTCCAGCCGATCGGCCGCAAACCGGGCCCGGCTGGTGAGGATCGGGATGCCCGCATCATCGACATCGACGCTGTCGATGATCAGGAGCGGGCGGCCGAGCGCGATCCGCAGCGGCGCGGCGTCGGCCGCCTCGGCGATCGCCGCCGCCACGTGGGTGCTCTTGCGCGTGTAGTTGCGAACGCCGAAGCGCGCCAGCATCCGCGTCACCGAGTTGCTCGACGCATAGAAACCGGCGGCGTTGGGAAAGCGCTGCGCGTCGAGCCAGGTGGTGGCGGCGCAGATCGGAATCCGACGGCAATCTCGCCGACCGGATCGGCCGCTCGGTGCAGCCGGAGGCGACGGCCGAGGCCGACGTGGAAATCCAGAATACTGGGCGTGTCGAGATTGGGGTCCGGCGGCTTCTCAACGCGATCCGCGATCCGGGGATATTTGTCGCCTGTTGAGCCGGGGCTGCGCCGTGGCGGCCTCTGCGGCAGCCCGGCCTTCAGGTGTCACCCGGACGCCACAAACCGCCCTCAACCTGATCGAAACTCCCCAAAATCGAGGTGGTTCCTGGGTTTTCGTCCGGTCGGCGGTTGCCGGATACCGGGTTCAAATCCTAGTAGCTCGTCACAGTGATTCTGACGTTTTGATGCCGAGCCAGTCTAGGATCGGCAAGTTCTCTGGTTGCACGATGAGTTCGAGGTGCCGTCGCGGGGTTGGTTGGAAATGAGGGTGGCGTAGTCTCCGAGATGTTCAACCTCGAATCATCCGGCGT
>JAIESI010000036.1 GCA_019746135.1 Xanthobacteraceae bacterium | reverse complement strand
CGTCAGTTGCGACGACAACATCAGCCCGTCGGTCGGCAGCGGATCGTTCACGAGCGTGTCGGCCTCTGAGGTCGGGGTCTGCCCATTGTACGGAGCATGGTCCCGGCGCCCTTCACCATTAGCCCTGCCGGACGGCAACGCCAATCCCCGGCAGAACTCGTCGGTATGTTATGCGTAAACGCCCTTTCCAGAACCCGTTTCAGGCCTTAATTCCACATCTCAGGCGAATTCGAGGCTTCTAGGCCTTTCTTGGAGGATCCACTGATGGCGATGACGATGTCCGGCGAGCAGCAACTGACCGCCAGCCGCGAGAAGGTCTGGGCTGCGCTCAACAACCCGGAAATCCTGAAGGCCTGCATTCCCGGTTGCGAGACCCTGGACGTCACCGGCGAGAACGAGTTCTCCGCCGTCGCCACCAACAAGATCGGTCCGGTGAAGGCCCGCTTCAAAGGCAAGGTCCGGCTCACCGACCTCGACCCGCCCAACGGCTACAAGATTTCCGGCGAGGGCGACGGCGGGATTGCCGGCTTTGCCAAGGGCGGGGCGACCGTGGCGCTGTCCGACAAGGATGGCGGCACGCTGCTCACCTACAACGTGGAGGCGCAGATCGGCGGTAAGCTCGCCCAGCTCGGCCAGCGCCTGGTCAACGGCGCGGCCAAGAAGCTCGCCGACGACTTTTTCGCCAAGTTCGCCGCGGCGGTGAAATAGCGCCCGGCCGCTGCCCGCGGCTGTCGCGCCCTTGACCTGCGGTGGCCCCGAGGTTCAAGTTGCTCTTGTTCCAAAGTCGGAAATGAGCGAAAAACGTTCAGTTTCGCGCCGTTTTATCTGCCGGTCTGGAAATCTGGTGTGAAAAACGGGCAGTTAGACCCGGAATTTGAGGAGGAGTGTCCATGCCTTCCGTCTCGATGACGGTGAACGGCAAAGCCGTCACCGCGGATGTCGACCCCCGCACCCTGCTGGTCCAGTTCCTGCGCGAGAACCTGCGGCTCACCGGCACGCATGTCGGCTGCGACACCTCGCAGTGCGGCGCCTGCGTCGTCCATCTCAACGGCATCGCCGTGAAGTCCTGCACCACGCTCGCGCTTCAGGCTGACGGCGGCACGGTGCTGACGATCGAGGGGCTCGCCGCGCCGGACGGTCCGCTGCATCCGATGCAGGAGGCGTTCCGCGAGAACCACGGCCTGCAGTGCGGCTTCTGCACCCCCGGCATGGTGATGACCGCCGTCGACATGGTCCGCCGCAAGGGCAACGAGCTCGACGAGCAGACCATCCGGCACGAGCTTGAAGGCAATCTCTGCCGCTGCACCGGCTACCACAACATCGTCAAGGCCATCGCCGCCGGCGCTAAGGCCATGAAGGGGATGCCGGCGTAAACACCGTTCAGGAGCTTTCCAAGCACTTCCATCCATCCAGCGTCGCTCGGGGAGGAAGGACATGACCGCACAGAACACGACTGCGACCGGCATCGGCGCGGCGGTGCGTCGCAAGGAAGACCTTCGTTTCATCACCGGCAAGGGCCAGTACACCGACGATATCAGCCGGCCCGGCGAGACCCGCGCGGTGTTCGTGCGCTCGCCGCACGCGCACGCCAGGATCAGGAGCGTCGACACCAAGGCCGCGGCGGCGATGCCCGGCGTGCTCGCGGTGCTGACCGGCGCGCAGCTCGCCTCTGACAAGATCGGCAATCTCATCTGCGGCTGGATGATCCATTCCAAGGACGGCTCGCCGATGAAGATGGCGCCGCATCCGGCGATTGCGGCGGGCAAGGCCTGCTACGTCGGCGATCCGGTCGCGGTGGTGGTCGCCGAGACGCCGGCGCAGGCGCGCGACGCCGCCGAGAAGGTCAAGGTCGACTACGAGGTGCTGCCGGCGGTGGCCGATCCCGCCAAGGCGCAGTCGCAGCCCGCGATCCACGAGGTCGCGCCGAAGAACACGATCTACCAGTGGCATCTTGGTGATGCGAAAGCCGTGGACGCGGCGATCAAAGCGGCGAAGCACGTCACCAAGCTCGACATCGTCAACAACCGCCTCGTGCCCAACGCGATGGAGCCGCGTGTTGCGATCGGCGAATACGACAGCGGCACGCAGAATTTCACGCTGTGGAACACGTCGCAGAACCCGCACGTCGCCCGCCTCGTCATTGCAGCCTTTGTCGGCGTCGCACCCGAGCACAAGCTTCGCGTCATCGCGCCCGACGTCGGCGGCGGCTTCGGCTCGAAGATCTTCATCTATCCGGAAGAGGTCGTGTGCCTGTGGGCCGCGAAGAAGGTTGGCCGTCCGGTGAAATGGACCTGCGACCGCTCGGAAGCATTTCTCGCCGATGCACACGGCCGCGATCACGTCACCCATGCCGAGATGGCGTTCGACGGCGACGGCAAGATCGTCGGGCTCAAGGTCAAGACCGTCGCCAATCTCGGCGCCTACATGTCGACGTTCTCGTCGTCGGTGCCGACCTATCTCTACGCGACGCTGTTGTCCGGCCAGTACGACATCCCGGCGATCTATTGCGAGGTCGATGCGGTCTACACCAACACCGTGCCGGTCGACGCCTATCGCGGCGCGGGCCGGCCGGAAGCGACCTTCGTGGTGGAGCGGCTGGTCGAGGTTGGCGCCCGCGAGCAGGGGATCGACCCGGCGGATCTCCGCAAGAAGAACTTCATCAAGTCGTTCCCGCACCAGACGCCGGTGATCATGACCTACGACGCCGGCGACTATCAGGCGTCGCTGAAGAAGGCGATGGACATCGCCGACGTAAAGGGCTTCGGCAAAAGAAAGCGCGAGAGCGGCCGCGCCGGAAAGCTCCGCGGCATCGGCTACTCGACCTATATCGAAGCCTGCGGCATTGCGCCGTCACAGGCCGTGGGCTCGCTCGGGGCGGGCGTCGGCCTCTGGGAATCCGCCGAGGTGCGGGTCAATCCGACCGGCTCGGTCGAGGTGCTGACCGGCTGCCACAGCCACGGCCAGGGCCACGAGACGACGTTTGCGCAGCTCGTCTCCGAGCGGCTCGGCATTCCGATCGAGACCGTGAGCGTGGTGCACGGCGACACCGACAAGGTGCAGTTCGGCATGGGCACCTACGGCTCGCGCTCCGGCGCGGTCGGCATGTCGGCGATCGTCAAGGCGCTCGACAAGGTCGAGGCCAAGGCGAAAAAGGTCGCGGCCTTCATGATGGAGGCTTCCGAAGCCGACATCGAGTTCAAGGACGGCAAGTTCACGGTCGCCGGGACCGACAAGTCGGTCGGCTGGGGCGACGTGACGCTCAATGCCTACATCGCCCACAAGTTCACCGGCGCCCAGCTCGAGCCCGGCCTGAAGGAGGGCGCGTTCTACGACCCGACCAACTTCACCTTCCCGGCGGGCTGCCACATCTGCGAGGTCGAGATCGATCCGGACACCGGCTACGTCGAGATCGCCGGCTGGACCGCGGTGGACGACTTCGGCACGGTGATCAATCCGATGATCGTCGAAGGCCAGGTGCACGGCGGCGTGGCGCAGGGCGTCGGCCAGGCGCTGCTCGAAGGCGCGGTCTACGACCAGAACGGCCAGCTCGTGTCCGGCTCGTTCATGGACTACTCGATGCCGAAGGCCGAGAACCTGCCGGACCTCAAGGTCGGCACCACAGTCACCAAGTGCCCGTCCAATCCGCTCGGCATCAAGGGCTGCGGCGAAGCGGGCGCGATCGCGGCGCCAGCCGCGGTCATCAACGCCGTCACCGACGCGATCGGCAGCGAAGATTTGGCCATGCCGGCAACCCCCCAGGCGGTCTGGGCGGCGATCCGCAGGGCCGCGAAGATGCAACGCGCAGCTTAGAGGTTACAGGGAGACCACGATGTACGAATTCAAATATGTGCGGCCGAACTCGGTCCGGCAGGCGGCCAACATGCTGGCCAAGGATCCGGACGCCAAGATCCTCGCAGGTGGCCACTCGCTGCTTCCGGCGATGAAGCTCAGGCTCGCCAAGCACACGCAGCTTCTCGACATCGGCCGGATCGAGGGTATGAACACCATCGAGCTCAAGGGCCGCTCGCTGGTGATCGGCGCGATGGCGCGTCACGTCGAGGTGGCGAACTCGCCCGTGGTCAAGGAGGCGCTGCCGGCTCTCGCCAAGCTCGCCGCCGAAATCGGCGACCCGGCGGTGCGCCACCGCGGCACCATCGGCGGTTCGCTCGCCAACAACGACCCGAACGCCGATTATCCGGCGGCGGTGCTCGGGCTCGGCGCCACGGTCGTGACGAACAAGCGCAAGATCGCGGCCGACGATTTCTTCAAGGGCATGTTCGACACCGCGCTCGAGCCCGACGAGATCATCGTCAAGGTCAGCTTTCCGCTCGCCAAGAAGTCGGCGTACACAAAGTTCAAGCACCCGGCCTCGGGCTTCGCGCTGGTCGGCGTGTTCGTGTCCAAGCGCGGGTCGGACATCCGCGTGGCGGTGACCGGCGCGGGCTCAAACGGCGTGTTCCGGGTGGCGAGCTTCGAGGAGGCGCTGAAGAAGCGGTTCGCGGCGAAGTCGATCGAGGGCATGGGCATCCCGGCGGATGGCATGAACTCGGACATCCACGGCAGCGCCGAGTACCGCGCCCACCTGGTCGGCGTGATGGCCCGCCGGGCGCTCGACGCGGCATAGCGTTTTCGCCCCGGCGGCCTATCTGAGCGATGCAATCGAAACGGGACGCCCGGCCTTTGCGCCGGGCGTTCGCGTTTCGAGGATGCATAGCGGGAAGGCCGCCTTGGTCGGGACAAGCCCGGCCATGACCGGCTATAGAAGTTCCACATGGCGCAGAAAACCCACCCCGTACCCGGTTCCATCGACGACACCCTGAAACTGCTCGGCGGAGCGAACTATCTCGCCGACCGTTCGCTCGCGACCGTGCTGTTCCTGGCGCTGCGGATGGGCCGGCCGATCTTCCTCGAAGGCGAGGCCGGCGTCGGCAAGACCGAGATCGCCAAGGTGCTGTCGCAGACGCTCGGCCGAAGGTTGATCCGGCTGCAATGCTACGAGGGTCTCGACGTCGCCTCCGCGGTCTACGAGTGGAACTACGCCGCGCAGATGATCGCGATCCGCGCCGCCGAAGCCGAGGGCGAGCACGATCGTGAGCGCATCCAGAGCGACGTGTTCTCCGAGCGGTTCCTGATCAAGCGGCCGCTGCTTCAGGCGCTCGAGCCCGATCCGGCCGGCGCGCCGGTGCTCCTGATCGACGAGCTCGACCGCAGCGACGAGGCGTTCGAGGCGTTCCTGCTCGAGGTGCTGGCCGACTTCCAGGTGACGATCCCCGAGCTCGGCACCGTGAAGGCCGCGCATCCGCCGATCGTCGTGATCACCTCGAACCGCACCCGCGAGATCCACGACGCGCTGAAGCGCCGCTGCCTCTATCACTGGGTCGGCTATCCGTCGGCGACGCGGGAGCTCGAGATCGTCCGCGCCAAGGTGCCGGGCATCGGCAAGAAGCTGTCCGAGCAGGTGGTGGGCTTCGTGCAGGCGCTGCGCAAGCAGGACCTGTTCAAGTCGCCGGGCGTCGCCGAGACGCTCGACTGGGCGACCGCGCTGTCGGAGCTCGATGCGGTGGCGCTTGATCCGGCCGCGGTATCGGACACGCTCGGCGTGCTGTTGAAGTATCAGGACGACATTGCGCGGCTCGAAGGCGGCAAGGTCAAGGAGCTGCTCGACCAGGTGCAGGCGGAGCTAAGAGCGGCGGAATAGCTTTGCAACGGAGGGAAGCATGAGCATCAATGGCAGCGTGCCGAGTGTGCCGGCCCATCCCGAAGACGAGAATCAGAAGAAGGGTGACGGCGGTTTCGGCGTCATAGACGCTCTCGTTATTGTCGACCACGGCTTGTCCGCGGTTGTTGGTCGCGGGACGACGACACCGAAGGCCTCGGCCACCCCAGTGCCGGCGACCGCCGTAAGCGAAACCGCGGCGGTGGGCGCTGAAGCTGCGACGACCGTGGGCGCAGGCGCAGAGGCTGCGTCGGTCGCGGGAGAAGCAGCCGGCGGCGTTGTCGAGGGCATCGGGAGTGTCGTCGGTGGTATCGTTGAAGGACTCTGACAGCGACACTGCGGCGGGCCGACTCGCTGAAAACATCGTTTACTTTGCTCGCGCGCTGCGCACCGCGGGTGTCCCGCTCGGGCCGGGCTCCGTGCTCGATGCGCTCGCCGCGGTGCGGGCCGCGGGCGTCGGCACCAAGGACGATTTCTACTGGACGCTGCATGCGGTATTCGTGAAGCGCCACGAGCATTCGGTGCTGTTCGACCAGGCGTTCCGGATATTCTTCAGAAAGCGCGGCTATCTCGAACGCCTGATCGCGATGATGTCGCCGGAAATGACCGGAGCGCCCGCGCAGAACGAGCAGCCGCAGGCCTCGCAGCGCGTGCTCGACGCGCTGTTTTCCGGAGCCGAGAAGATCGAGCGCGAGAAGCAGGAGATCGAGCTCGACGCGCGCTTCACCGTGTCCGACCGCGAGGTTCTCGAGAAGAAGGACTTCGCGCAGATGACCGCGGCCGAGATCGCCGCCGCGAAGGACGCGATCAAGCGCATGGTGCTGGGCTTCGACGCCGTAAAGACCCGGCGGCTGATGCCGCATCCGCACGGGCATCGCGTCGATCTGCGCCGCACGCTGCGCTCCAGCATGAAAGGCGGCGGTGCCCTGATCGACCTGAAATACCGCGGACAGCGAACGCGGATGCCGCCGGTGGTGGCGCTGCTCGATATCTCGGGGTCGATGAGCCAGTACACCCGGCTGTTCCTGCACTTCCTCCACGCCATCACCGATGCGCGCAAACGCGTCCACACGTTCCTGTTCGGCACCCGGCTGACCAACGTCTCCCGCGCGCTGAAAGAGCGCGATCCCGACGAGGCGCTGGCGGCATGCTCGGCGAGCGTGCTCGACTGGTCGGGCGGGACGCGGATCGCGACCTCGCTCGGGGTGTTCAACAAGCAATGGTCGCGCCGGGTGCTCACCCAGGGGGCGGTGGTGCTGCTGTTCACCGACGGGCTGGAGCGCGATCCGGACGAGCGGCTCGGCTTCGAGATCGACCGGCTGCACCGGTCCTGCCGGCGGCTGATCTGGCTCAACCCGCTCCTGCGGTTTTCCGGCTTCGAGGCCAAGGCCCGCGGCATCCGGGTGATGCTGCCGCATGTTGACGAACTGCGGCCGATCCACAATCTGGAGTCCATGGACCAGATTTGCCATGCGCTTTCCGCGCAGGGCGGCCGCGAGACCGACCCGAAGACATGGCTGAGCCGGGTTGCGTAATATATATAGGGATACAACGGTTCGGCCGGGAATCCGGCCGCCTGCACGGAGGTTCTGATGCTGGCAAGGGACGAGGACATCCTCAAGGCCGCCGAGGACTGGAGGAAGGCGGGACGTGGCGTTGCGCTTGCGACCGTGGTCGAGACCTGGGGCTCGGCGCCGCGGCCGGTCGGCTCCAATCTGGTGATCGACGACCAGGGCAACTTCCTCGGCTCGGTGTCGGGCGGCTGCGTCGAGGGCGCGGTGGTGACCGAAGCCATCGACGTGATCGAGAGCGGCAAGCCGCGTACACTGGAATTCGGCGTCGCCGACGAGACCGCCTGGAAGGTCGGGCTGTCCTGCGGCGGCAAGATCAAGGTGTTCGTCGAGAAGGTGGAGTAGCCCTTGCGCCTCGATATCCTCAAAGCGCTGAACGAGGAGCGTGCCGCGCGGCGCGCCGTCATCGTCGTCACCAACCAGGACAGCGGCGTGCAGCGGCTGGTGAAGGCCGCCGACATCCGCAACGATCCGCTGAAGGACGTGCTGGAAAAGCACATCCGCTCGGCCAAGAGCGGCATCGAGGAGACGGCGGAAGGCAAGGTGTTCCTCACCGTGCATGTGCCGTCGCCGAAGCTCGTGATCACCGGCGCGGTGCACATCAGCCAGGCGCTGGCGCCGATGGGGCATCTGCTCGGCTACGACGTCACCATCGTCGATCCGCGCACCGCGTTTGCCACGATCGAGCGCTTCCCGGACGTGAAGGTCGTCGCCGAATGGCCGGACGTGGCGTTGCCGCCGATCGGCATCGACCACTACACCGCGTTCGTGGCGCTCACGCATGACCCGAAGATCGACGATCCGGGGCTCGACATCGCGCTGAAAAGCGACTGTTTCTACATCGGCGCGCTCGGCTCGCGCAAAACCCACGCACGCCGCGTCGAGCGGCTGAAGACCGAGCGCGGCTTCACCGACAACGACCTCGGCCGCATCCATTCGCCGATCGGCCTCGACATCGGCGCGGTGTCGCCGTCCGAGATCGCGGTCGCGATCATGGGCGAGATCACGCAGCGGCTCCGCGAAGAACCGGGCCAGCAATCGCCATGAAATTCGGTCCCGTCCCGCCGCGGGACGCTTCTGGCGCCACCGCCGTTCACACCATCCGCCAGGGCTCGCTCGTGCTGAAGAAGGGCGCGCTGATCGGGCCTGCGGAGGTGGCGGCGCTGGAGGCGGCCGGGATCAAGGACATCGTTGTTGCACGGCTCGAGCCGGGCGACGTCTCGGAGGACAAGGCCGCCGCCGAGATTGCCAAGGCGGTGGCGGGGGAGGGCGTTCACGTCGAGCGCGCGTTCACCGGCCGCTCCAACCTGTTTGCCGAAACCGCGGGCGTTCTGGTCGTGGACCGCGCGGCGATCGACGAGCTCAATCGCGTCGACGAGGCGATCACGTTTGCGACGCTGCCCGCGTTCAAGCCGGTGGTCGCGGGCGAGATGATCGCCACCGTCAAGATCATTCCGTTTGCGACCAGCGAAACCGCGCTGAAATCGGCGCTCGCGGTCGCGGTAAAGCCCTTCATCCGGGTCGCGCCTTACAAGATCGGGAAGGTCGGCGTCGTCTCGACGCTGCTGCCGGGCCTCGCCTCGAAGGTGGTCGACAAGACGCTGCGCGTCACCCAGGAGCGGCTGGCGCCGGCCGGCGCAAAGATCATCGCCGAGCGCCGCGTGCCGCACGAGCAAGCGGCGCTCGCCAAGGCGGTCGACGAACTGCTGAAGGAAGGTGCCGAGCTGGTCGTGGTGTTCGGCGCGTCCGCCATCGCCGACCGCCGCGACGTGATCCCGGCCGCGGTCGAGGCGATCGGCGGCAGGGTCGAGCATTTCGGCATGCCGGTCGATCCCGGCAACCTGATGATGGTCGGGCAGGCGAGGGGGCATCCCATTCTCGGCGCGCCGGGCTGCGCGCGCTCGCCCAAGGAAAACGGCTTCGACTGGATCCTGATGCGGCTCCTTGCGGGCCTGCCGGTGTCGCGCGCGGACATCACGGGCCTGGGCGTCGGCGGGCTGCTGATGGAGATCGTCACCCGGCCGCAGCCGCGCGAGGAGGCGGCCCATGCGGAGGGCCGCAAGATTGCCGCCGTGATTCTGGCCGCCGGCCGTTCGACCCGGATGGGCGGGCCGAACAAGCTTCTCGCCGAGATCGGCGGGCGCCCGCTCGTCCGGATTGCCGCCGAAGAGGCGCTGGCCTCGCGCGCCAAGCCGGTGATCGTCGTCACCGGCCATCAGCGCGAGAAGGTGGAGGCGGCGCTGCAAGGCCTCGACGTCAAGCGCGTGCACAATCCGAACTTCGCCGACGGGCTTTCCACGTCGGTCAAGACCGGTCTCGCCGCCGTGCCGGAGGCGGCCGATGGCGCGATCGTCTGCCTCGGCGACATGCCGCAGGTGCGGGCATCGCTGATCGACAAGCTGATCGGCGCATTCGATCCCGAACGCGGCGCGCTGGTGGTCATCCCGACGATCGACGGCAAGCGCGGCAATCCGGTGGTCTGGTCGCGGCGCTTCTTCCCGGAGCTGATGGCGCTCGAGGGCGACGTCGGCGCCCGCAACATGATCGCGCGTTATTCCGAAGCCGTGGCCGAGGTGCCGCTCACCGATACCGCGGCGCTGATCGACGTCGACACGCCCGAGGCGCTGGCCGAGGTGAAGGCCGAGCTCGAAGGCGCCTGATCGTTACGCCCGCTTAATCACTTTGGTCTTTGATGCGCCGGGGTTCGTCTCGGGGGGAAGACCATGCGGGGCTCTGTGCGCGCCGTTGCCGGCGCGGTTGCCGTCGTCGGCCTGTTGTCGGCCGGCCTGGTGCAATCGCATGGGGCCGGCGCGCTCGCCATCGGCAAATGCGCGGCCTACGGCTATGCCTATGACTATCCGTCGGTGAAACAGGCGGAAGCGGCGGCCCGTGCCAAGTGCTCCGATCGCAGCTGCAATCAGGTGGTGTCCACGCAGAAAGGCTGCGTCGCCTTTGCGGTCGACGGGCGCAAGCCGTGCGGTCCGAACGGCTATGCCAACGCGCCGCGGCTCGGCGCGGCGCAGAACACCGCGCTCAAGCACTGCTACAAGTACGGCGGCAAGGACTGTGTGATCCGCGCCTGGATCTGCGACGGCAAGGGCTGACACCGCACCAGGCGGTGTCCGTATCCATTTAATATCTCTAGCGTTTTTCTGGCGGAGGGGCCCGGAACGAAGGACCCTTGCGGCGCGTTGTCTTTTTACCTAAATAATGACTGACTGGTCAGTCATTAAAGAGGCGCGCCATGGCCCGTGCCGTCAACAAAACCGCGCAAAGAGGTCCCGCGGCTGCTGCTGCGAAGCCGGTTCCCGTCGGCGCGCGCGCCAAACGTGCCGCCGAGCGCCGCGACGCGATCCTTGCCGCCGCACTCGATGAGTTTTCCGCCCGCGGTTTTGCCGCGGCGCGGCTCGACGACGTGGCCAGGCGCGCCGGCGTCGCCAAGGGCACGATCTATCTCTACTTCGCCGACAAGGAGGCGCTGTTTCAGGAGCTCATTCGCGCAGAGCTGAGCCCTGTGGTCGGCGGGCTCATTCAGGTCTCGCATGCCGACATCCCGATCCGGCAGTTCGCCCATCATCTGGTCGATGTCTTCGTCCGCGAGGTGTTCGAGACCCGCCGCAAGGACGTGATCCGGCTGGTGCTCACCGAAGGCGGACGCTTTCCCAAGCTCGCCGAGTTCTACCACCAGGAGATCATCGCCCGCGTGCTGCAGGCGGTCCGCGGGCTGCTGCGGCGCGCGGTGGAGCGCGGCGAGCTCAAGCACGACGCGCTGGTGAAATATCCGCAGCTGCTCCCTGCGCCCATGCTCATGGCCGTCATGTGGCACGGGCTGTTTGATCGCTTCGAGCCGCTCGACGTTCGCGCCTTGATGCGCGCGCATTTCGCAATTTTGTTCGATGACGGGAGCGCGCCATGACCGCGCGTCGCATTGCTGTCGTTCTGGCCGCGGCGCTGGTGCTTGCCGCCTGCTCCGACGGGCGCGATCCCGGCTATCAGGGCTGGGTCGAGGCCGACCTGATTTTCGTCAGCCCCGACGAGTACGGCCGCGTCGAGACGCTGTCGGTGCGGGAAGGGGACGTGGTCGAGAAGGGCGCGCCGCTGTTCGCGGTCGATCCCGATCTGCAGGCGGCCGATGTCGACATGGCGAAGGCGGCGCTCGCCAACGCCCAGATCGCCTATGAGCGCGCCCAGACCCTGTTCAAGACCGCATCCGGAACGCAGAAGGCGGTCGACGATGCGGAGGCGGCGCTGCGGACCGCCGAGGCGCGGCTGTCGTCGGCGCAGACCCGGCTGGTGCGGCGAAAAATGGCGAGCCCGGTCAGCGGCAGCGTGCAGCAGATCTACTACCGGCCGGGCGAGCTGGTGCCGGCCGGCCGGCCGGTGCTGTCGCTGCTGCCGCCCGGCAACATCAAGGTGCGGTTCTTCGTGCCGGAGACCGAGCTGCCGCGCATCTCGCTCGGCCAGCCGGTGGCGATTCACTGCGACGGCTGCAAGGCCGAGGTGCCGGCGCGGGTCACCTTCATCTCGCGCCAGTCGGAATACACGCCGCCGGTGATCTACAGCCTCGACGAGCGATCCAAGCTCGTGTTCCTGATCGAGGCGCGCACCAATACGCCGAGCGAGCTGCGTGTCGGCCAGCCGGTGGACGTGCGGCTTGGTGGCCCCGGCGCGGAGGCGAGACGATGAGCGCCGTGCAGACCAGTGCGCCCGAGTCCACGTCCAAGCATGGCAACGGCGAGGTCGTCATCGACGTGCACGGCCTGACCAAGAAATTCGATGGCCGCGCGGTGGTGCGCGACCTGTCGATGCAGGTCAAGCGCGGCACGATCTACGGCTTCCTCGGGCCGAACGGCTCCGGCAAGACCACGACCATCCGCATGCTGTGCGGGTTGCTGACGCCCGACGAGGGCCGCGGCACCTGCCTCGGCTACGACATCCGCACCGAGACCGACAAGATCAAGCGCCAGGTCGGCTACATGACCCAGCGCTTCAGCCTCTATCAGGACCTTTCGGTGCGCGAGAACCTGGAATTCGTCGCGCGGCTCTACGCGGTTCCCGATCCGACCGGCGCGGCCCGCGACATGATCAAGCGGCTCGGGCTGCAGGGCCGCGAGGAGCAGCTTGCCGGCTCGCTGTCCGGCGGCTGGAAGCAGCGGCTGGCGCTCGGCGCCTGCACGCTGCCGAACCCGCAGCTCCTGCTGCTCGACGAGCCGACCGCTGGCGTCGATCCCAAGGCGCGGCGCGAGTTCTGGAACGAGATCCATGCGCTCGCAGCCGAAGGCCTGACGGTGCTGGTCTCGACCCACTACATGGACGAGGCGGAGCGCTGCCACGAGATCGCTTACATCGCCTATGGCGTGCTCCTGACCCATGGAACGGTCGACGAGGTGATCGCGGAATCGAAGCTTCTCACCTACACGGTTTCGGGCGGCGACCTCCCGCATCTCTCCGCGGCTCTGTCGCAGGCACCGGGCGTCGACTCGGTCGCGCCCTTCGGCACGAGCCTTCACGTATCGGGTCGCGATCCGGACAAGCTCGAGGCGGCGATTGCGCCCTATCGCCGGGATTCTTCCCATCAATGGGTGAAGGCCGAGCCGTCGCTGGAGGACGTCTTCATCGACCTGATGGGTCGCGCGAAGGACAATTTCCAATGACGGCGCTCCGGCAGTTTTTCGCATCCGGCGGGCTTGCCCGCACCAGGGCGATGCTGATCAAGGAGTTCATCCAGCTTCGCCGCGACCGGGTCTCGTTTGCCATGATCATCATGGTGCCGCTGGTGCAGCTCCTGCTGTTCGGCTACGCCATCAACACCACGCCGCGCGATCTGCCGACCGCGGTGCTGCTGCAGGAGTCGAGCGATCTCGGCCGTTCGCTGCTGAAGGCGTTCGAGAACACCAAATACTTCAAGGTGACGCGGCTCCTGCGCGACGAAGACGAGTTCGATCGCGTGCTGGCCTCGGGCGAGGTGCTGTTCGCGATCGAGATTCCCAGAAATTTCGAGCGCAAGGTGCGGCGCGGCGAGACGCCGGCCATTCTGGTCGCGGCCGACGCGACCGACCCGGTGGCGTCGGGCTCGGCGCTTGCAGCGCTGTCGCGCCTCGTGCAGACGGCGCTCGCGCACGACCGTGGGCTGCCCGACAGCGGCCCGCCGTTGTTCGAGGTGCGCACGCATGCCCGCTACAACCCGGCGGCGGCGACCCAGCTCAACATCGTGCCGGGGCTCGTCGGCACCATCCTCACCATGACCATGCTGATCTTCACCGCGCTGTCGGTGACCCGCGAGATCGAGCGCGGCACGATGGAGAGCCTGCTGTCGATGCCGATCACGCCGTTCGAGATCATGATCGGCAAGATCGTGCCCTACATCATCGTCGGCTTCGTGCAGGCGAGCCTGATCATCGGCATCGGCATCGGCCTGTTCGGCGTCCCGGTGCTGGGAAGCCTGACGCTGCTCGCGGCGCTCAGCACGCTGTTCATCGCCGCCAATCTCGCGGTCGGCTACACCTTCTCGACCATCGCGCAGAACCAGCTGCAGGCCATGCAGATGTCGATGATGTTCTTCCTGCCAAACATCCTGCTGTCGGGCTTCATGTTCCCGTTCGCCGGCATGCCGACCTGGGCGCAGTGGATCGGCGAGTGCCTGCCGCTCACCCACTATCTGCGGATCGTGCGGTCGATCATGCTGAAGGGCGCCACGCTGCCGGACCTGCACTACGACGCGCTGGTGCTCGCCGGGCTGATGGCCGTTGCGATGCTGATCGCGGTCACGCGGTTCCGCCGCACACTCGACTGAACCAGAACCGTCCTATCCGGTCGTTTCCGACGCGGCGGGGGCCGTGCGGCGGATCAGCTCGCGCATCGGCCTGCCGAGGCTGCGCCGCACCATCGCGGAAAACGCGCTGGGGCTCGCATAGCCGACCGAAGCGGCGGCCTCCCCGACCGAGGCGCCGCCGGCGATCCGCGCCATGCCGTCTACCGTGCGCAGCCGGGCCCGCCATTCGGCGAAGCTCATGCCGGTTTCGCCGCGGAACAGGCGCGCCAGCGTGCGGCGGCTCGCGCCGGCACGCTCGGCCCAGCCGTCGAGGTCGAGATCGATCGCGCAGTTGTCGAGCAGCGGGCGGGCGACGCGCAATGCGCGCGGATCGCGCGGCATCGGCACGGTCAGGCTCCGGTGCCGCAGGCGGCCGAGCTCGGTGAGGATCAGTTGCGCGATGCTGGCGCCACGGCTGTCGTCCGCGTAGTCGGGCGGCTCTTCGAGCGCGGCAAGGATCAGCTCGCGTAAGAGCCGCGAGACCTCGACCAGCGCCGCATGCCGGGGCAGGCTTCCGCAGTGCTCGGGATCGATGTAGAGGGTGCGGATCTCGACGCGGCCGCGCATGCTGGTTTGGTGGGCGAGTTCCGGCGGCACCCAGAGCGCGCGGGCTGGCGGCACGATCCAGACCGAGTCTTCGGTCTCGATCCGCATGATGCCGGTGATGGCGTGCAGCAGCTGGCCGCGGCGATGCCGGTGCAGCGGGATCGTGTACCCGTCGGCCTGGGTCGAGGCCTGCGCCACCACCGGCCGGGCGGTGGAGTCGAGGTCGGCCCGGTAGACCGGCTTGGGCCGTCGGCCGGGTCTGGCGGGTTTTCGAGGTTGGCCCATTCGCGACGAAAATCGGCCGAACGTCGCAAAATGGCAAGTGCTATTCTGACGATGATGAGGAGTCGCGCGATGCATGCCGAGGCTGCGGCCGTCAACGAAAGAAACCGAAAAATCACCATCGGTTTCAACAACTTCGCGCACGCGGTCGACCACTACGTCATGCTGATCTTCCCGACCGTGGTGATCGGTCTCGAGGCGGTTTACGGCCGCCCTTATGACGAGCTGCTGGCGCTCGGCACGGCCTCGTTTTTCGCCTTCGGGCTCTTCTCGCTCCCCGCGGGTTGGATCGCCGACCGCTGGAGCCGCGGCTACATGATGGTGGTGTTCTACATCGGCTGCGGACTGAGTCTCGCGGCCGCGGCGCTCTCGCCGAACTTCATCACGCTGGCGATATCGCTGTTCGCACTCGGCGTGTTTGCATCGATCTACCATCCGGTCGGTACCACGATCGTGGTGGGCGCCGCGATCAATCGCGGCCGCACGCTCGCCTTCAACGGCGTGTGCGGCAATATCGGCGTGGCGCTGGCCGCGGGCATCACCGCCATTCTCACGGCCTGGGTCGGCTGGCGCGGCGCGTTCCTCATTCCGGCTGTGATTTGCGTCATCACCGGCATCGCCTACCTGATGATGGTGCCGGACGACCGGGGGCAGAAGGCCGGCCGGAGCGCTGCCCCTGAAGTCCGCCTGAGCACGGGCATCATGATCGCCGTGTTCGCGCTGTTCATCGTCATCGGCACCACGGCCGGCCTTGTCTTCAACACCGTGACCATCGCATTGCCGAAGGTGGTGGATGAGCGCGCCGGCAGCGGCATCTCGCTGGTCGCGGTCGGTGGAATTTCGACGGCGATCTTTCTGTGCGGCGCGATCGCGCAATTCACCGTAGGCCGCATTCTCGAAAAGTATCCGGCGCATCTGGTGTTCGCCTTCACCGGGCTGATGCAGTTCATCGGCGTGGTCTGGGTCGCCTATGCGACCGGATATGCGCTGCTCGCCGCGCTCGCCTTCGCCATGGCCTTCATCTACGCACAGGTGACGGTGAACGATTTCGTCATCGCCCGCTACACCGCGGACGCCTGGCGCGGGCGGGTCTATGCCGTGCGCTACTTCATCACCTACCTGATCTCGGGCGCCGCCATCAGCATGATCTGGCTGCTGCACGGCCGCGGCGGCTTCGAATTGGTGCTGACCGTGACCGCGGTGATCGCGCTGGGCTTCCTGTTCGGCACGGCGGCCGTTGCGCTTCTGGTCAACGGCGTCGAGCGCGACATGCGGACGCCGCAGCCCGCCGAATAGCCGCGTTCAGAACAGCATCGGGACGAGGTCTATGACCTCCGCCCCGGTCCGCTCGTTGACCACCTCGGCGATGCGGCTTCTATGGCAGCAGTTCTTGTCGCGCTCGAAGCAGAGCAGGCACACGGTCTGGCCGGACTTCACGATTGCGATCAGCTCGTTCATCGCCTCGATCGCCTCGGGCGTGGTCAGGTGCCTGGCGTAGATTTTCCAGAGCGACTCGAGCCTGCCTGCGCGCGCCGCCTGCCGGCCCGCATCGGGCGTGCCGAGCTTCTGCAGGTGCAGATAGCCGATGCCGTTCTCGTCGAGGATGGCGGCAAGCTGGCGCTTGGAGAAGCCGGGCTTGCGTGAGGCCGCGACCGCCCGGGTGTCGACCAGGAGCTTGACCTTGGCGCGCTTGAGCTCGGCAATCACCGCGTCGGGCTTCGACTGTTCGTAGCCGATGGTGAAAAGCTTCGCGGCTTTCTTCGCCTTGGCCACGCGCTACTCCTTCAGCTCCTCGATCAGGGCCATCGCCGCGGCCGGCGCACGGATTTTGCCTTCGTGGATCACATAGGCGAACACGTCGCGCGGCTCGGCCTTGGTCTTGTGCTTTGCGTCGATCCGCTCGAGATCCTTCGGCTCCTTGCCCTCCGCCCAGCTCTGCAGGCGGCCCGCCCATTGGCCGAGTTGCTTTGGCGAGTAGGCGGTCGGGATTTCGTCCTCGCCGCGCTGCAGCCGCGCGTAGACGAAATCGGCGGTGACGTCGGCAATGTTCGGGTAGGTGGCGTGGTCGGTGTAGACCGGCGCCATCTTGAACTGCCGGAGCATCGTCATGAATTCCGGCACCAGAAAGCTCGGATGCCGCACCTCGATGACATGGCGAAGCGTGTGCCCGTCGAATGTCTCCGGCAGCGCCTCGAGGAATTTTCCGAAGTCGGCCGGATCGAATTTCTTGAACGGCGCGAACTGCCAGAGCAGGGGGCCGAGATGCTCGCTGAGCTCGGTCACGCCGGAGTCGAGAAAGCGCTTGATCGAGTCGCCGGCCTCGGCGAGCACGCGGCGATTGGTGGCGAAGCGCGGGCCCTTGATCGAGAAGACGAAGCCCTTCGGCACCTCGCTCGCCCATTTGCGGAACGTGGCCGGCGTTTGCGTCCTGTAGAACGTGCCGTTGACCTCGATCGATGTCAGCCGTTCGCTCGCGTAGGACAGCTCTTTGGCGTGCGGCAGCCCTTTTGGATAGAACACGCCGCGCCACGGCTCGAAGGTCCAGCCGCCGATGCCGATCCGGATTTGGCCCGATTTCATAGTCATTCCGATGTCACATTTCGATGGCATATCATCGCCCAAGTGACGGCGGAGAGTAAGTGTTCTGTCGTTGCAAGCGGCCACAATGGCGCGGTGATGCCGGATGAACGCACACCGTTCCGTTTGTGGTCGTTTCGTTTTGCCCGGCGCCGACGGCTGAAAGCAAAGGCCCGGGATCTCTCCCGGGCCTCCGCATGTCAGGGCTGATCGGACCGTTAGAAGTCCATGCCACCGCCCGGCGGCATCGCCGGCATGGCGTCCTTCTTCTTCGGCACTTCGGCGACCATCGCCTCGGTGGTGATCAGCAGCGCCGCAACCGACGACGCGTTCTGGATCGCGGTGCGCACCACCTTGGTCGG
>JAIESI010000133.1 GCA_019746135.1 Xanthobacteraceae bacterium | reverse complement strand
AGGCAACCTCTCACGATGTCCCTGTTGCGGAAACACTACTGCTCGTTATCGCAGAGGACCTATGTGACGCAGTAGGACTAACCCACCCTACGAGCTGGCGCGCGGGTGCGTCAGAAGAACGGCCGCGTCGGGTCGCGCGGCAAGCCGAACTCGATGCGGCCGAAGTTCGCGTAGTTGTTTTCGGGATTGAGGCTGATGTGGGTCGCGGCGAACCGCACGTCGCGCCATGCGCGCTGGATCGGGTTCGACGCGCCGAAGCCTGCGGTGCCGCTCAGCTCCATGAGCGCATCCATCGCCGCGACGGTGATTTCCGACACCCGCGAGAAATCGCGGATCGAACGCGCCAGAAGCTGTGGCGTGATCTCCTCGAGCGAGGCCGGTGTCCGTGACGCCCGTCGCAGCAGCATTTCGGCGGCGTCGAGGTCGGCGGCCACGCGGGCCATCCGCACCTGGACGCTGACCTTCTCGGCGACCGACGAGCCGTCGACCGCCTTGCGCGGCTTGGTCCATTCGCGGAAATGCGCATACGCGCCGAGTGCCGCTCCCAGCATCGGCGCGGCAAAGCACAGCGGCGCATAAAAGAAGAACGGCGTTCGCGTCGTCGGATTGCTGCTGAGCGCGCCGCCCGGGGCCTTGCCTTCCCGCAGCTCCGCCAGATCGACCGCGTGGGCGGTCGGCACGAACACGCTGTCGGTGACGATGGTGTTGCTGCCGGTGCCGCGCATCCCCGCGGTGTTCCAGACGTCGCGGACCGAGAACTGGCCGGGCGGAACCATCAGCAGCAGCCATTTCGGCGGGCCGCTTCCATGCAGCATGCCGCCGACCATGGCCCAGGAGCTGTGGTTGACGCCGCTGGCGAAGGTCGACTGATCGCAGGAGACGCGGTAGCCGCCCTCGACCGGCGTGACCTTCGCACGCGGCGCAAACGAGGCCGCGATCGCGACATCGGGACCGTTCGCCCAGATCGCCCGCTGCATCTCCTCCGGATACTGCGCGAGGAGATGCGCGTGGTGGATGACGAGGCTTGCGCACCAGGCGTGCGACGCATCGGCTCGGCCGAGCTCCAGAATGACGTCGAGCCAGGCTTCGAAATCGAGGTCGTAGCCGCCGAACCGCTGCGGCATCAGGATGCGCGTGAAGCCCGAGTCGAGCATGTCCTGCATCGACTCCTTGGAAATCGTCCGGGCCTGTTCGGCCGCGTCGGCGCGCGCGGCGAATTTCGCTGCCAGGGATTTGGCGTGCTCGACGACGTGTTGTCTGGCGGATGGCTCGGTGGGCGAATGCATCCGGCTATCCTGCGGCGGCAGGCAGCGGCGATCAAGGCCGGCCCATGGTCGGCCCATGGCCGGTTCAAGACCGACCCATGCTCGGCGTAGCCGTCACGCCTCGGCGGCCATCCGCTTGTCCTTCTCCATTTCCAGCGTGTGCGCCTTGCGGCCGCCGCGCTCGATCGTCGTCGGCGCTTCGTCCTGCGCGATCAGGCGGGCGGCCAGATCGATGCAACGCCTGGCGAGCATCGCCGCGCCCTCGGCCAGCTCCGCCGACGCGCGCACGAGCTCGACATTGCGCTCCATGTCCTCGCTCGACCAGCCGCGCGAATGGGCGACATAGGGAAATTGCGGGAAGATGAAGCCGAGCTCGGCGAAGAAGCCCAGCATCTGGCCGGCGACGCCCTGGATGTTGTCCTGTCCGCCGACGATGATGAACCCCGCGACCTTGTTGCGGATCAGCACCTGGTCGCGGATGGTGATTGCGTTCTGCACGCAGTTCAGCCGCTCGGCCATCTTGAAATAGAGCGACGATGCTGCGCCCCAGCGGATCGGCGTCGCGACGATGATCGCGTCGGCCCAATGCACCAGCGCCTCGTAGACGCGGTCCATCTGATCGCTCTCGTCCATCTGCGTGATCGAGCAGGGCCAGGTGCAGGCGTGCGCCGCTTTGGAGTAGTAGCCCTCGCAGGCGCGGAACTTCAGCTCGCTCAGCCGGATCATCCTGCTTTCAGCGCCGTGCGCGGCGCAGCTCGCAAGCGCGTGCCGCAGCAGATGGTCCGAGCCGGAAAAGCGCGGATTGGCCTCGTCCATCGGCGAAGTGGCGATGCCGGCGACGCGAACCGGCCCCGCGGCGCGCTCGATCTTGCGCGAGAGCGGATGCGGCGCGTGCGGCTTGCGGGTCCGCTTGGTCGCCGATGCCATGTCGACCAGCACCCGGCCGTTCTCGACCTTCACCGCAAAGGCGGGGACCGCGTCCTCCTCGAAGCCCGGCTCGCCCAAGCCTGTGCAGCGGTGAAATTTCCAGTTGTGCCAGGGGCAGTTGATGTAGTCGCCGGCGAGTGTGCCGTCGCCCAGCGGGCCGCCGACGTGGTTGCAGGTGTTGGAGACGACACCGAACCGGCCGTCCTTGAAGGACAGAGCCAGTTCGCGGTCTCCGGCTTTGACCCGGCGGAGCGGCGTTGCGGACAGCTCCGTGGCGGCACCGACATCGATCCAGTTCTCGTTCGCCATGCTGTCCTCCGTCAGTGTTGTCCGCCGAAATCCTGATCGCGGCCGGCGTGACCCGGCGGCAGCGCATGGTTTTCCACCGCGTGAAAGCCGGTATTCGCCGCCCCGCAGTTAACGTCGTATCCCATTGGAATTGCAGCATTCCAACCGGTTCCAATCAATCCAAACGAGTTCTTAATCCGGGTCGGGCTATCAACTTTCCGGTAGTCCATCGAGTGATTGCGTAATGGCGGGCCAAGGCCACCCTGCCGTCGAAAAGCTGCGTGCGTTTCTCCGGGGGTTGAAGCCCGGTGCGCGCGCTTTGCTGATTGCCGAGCTTGAGCGAGGCCTGCTGCAGGGCGCGAGCCCGGCGGGCGCGGAGCTGGTGCTGGCCGAATTGCGCAGGAGCCTGCGCGAAGGCCGCACCTTCGCGGCGCGCTTCGACGACAGCGCCCGGCTGTTCTTCCAGCCGCTCGAGCCGTTTCTCGTCGACGACATCCCCGAGCATCGCCATCGCGGGCGGCTGGCGCGCACCGCGCTCGAGCCGCTGTGGCTCTGGATCAACAACACGCTGATCCCCGACGACGCGAAGGTTTATGCCGAGCTCGTCGATCAGGCGTTTCTCACCGGCGACCCGGACCGGGCCGAGCACGCGGCGCGCGATTTTCAGGATCGCGTGCTGGCGCGCATCCAGGAGATGCTGGCGGGCGCGAGCGACCGGGACCGCGGCCGCCTGAGCGTCTCGCTTGGCACCACGGGTGCGGTGGAAGACGTGCAGACGCTGCGCGGCATCCTGCGCGCCCGCGACGCGCTGGCGGCGCTCGCCATGCAGCTCCCGGGCTATGTCAGCGTGTTCGCCGGACCGACCCTCGATACCGTCAAATCGCAGCTCGATGCGGCGCTCGGCAGGGAGAGCGATCTGTTCCTCTATGCGCTGGTGCTGCTGATGAGCCGCCTCGCGTCGCCCTGGCAGTTGATCCGGCTTGCAACCGAGGCTGCCGACAGCGACGACGCCAAGCGCATCGCCGAAACCCCCTATGGGGTGACGATCGACGTCGTGCTCGAGGAGATCGACCGCCGGGTCCGCGAGCTCGCCGGCGATCTCAAGAGCGGGCGCGGCATTGCGGTGTCGGCGCGGCTCAAGGACATTCACGACGCGCTGCGCGGACTGCGCTCGGAGATCGACCTGTCGCCGGAATCGTCGTGGGCCAGGCAGCTTGCGGTTCTGCACGCCGACATCGCGAGATTGCTTTCGGCCGAGATCGAGCTGATGCCCGGACGGGTGCGGCGGCTGGTGCGGCCGCGGCCGTCGAAGGAGATCAGCCCCAGCTCCGTGCTCGATCCGCACGAGGTGGACGAGGCCGAGGCGCTGATCGTCTTCGTGCTCACCTGCCGCAAATATGCAAGCGAGCTTGCCATCAACGAGGTGACGCAGCGCACCTTCAACGAATTGCAGCACCTGCTCGACACCGGGACCCGCACGCTGCTCGACGCGCTGCGCGCCGCAGTTCCGGCCGAGCGCGCGTTCCGTCTGTCGCAGGTCGATGCGGCGGTGCGGTTCTGCGCCAAGGTGTTCGGCAAGGAATACGCCGCGCTCTTGACCAAAGCGGCGGAGGTCGCAGGCCAGGCCGAGCAGCGCAAGGTCGCGCACGGCTGAACGCCGGCCGGTTTGTGCTTCACGTTGCAACGAGAGACAGAAATCATCGTTGGGCGGAAGCCTGAATTCCAACCGCTTTCCGGATGGCACCTGACGCGAACACGAATTGCGAAGCTATGGTACGTCGTCAGACCGCGCCGGGCCTCCCTCGCTATTCAAACGGCCGATCTGCCTGGCATCCTGTCGCGTGAATTTCAGCGGGACGCCGGCTCCCACCCCGTTGCCTTCAGGGACGATAACCGAGCCGAATCTCTCCAGCGCCCTGATAAGGGCTTGCGATTGGTCGTCGGCAATCCCGGCGCTGCCGCTCGATTCCAGGAGACGCAACACGTCCACAGGCATCCCGGCCGCCGTCGCGAGCTCACTCTGGCTGGTGCCTGTCAATGCGTCCCCCGCCGCAACCAGTCGTACGGTCAGCAGACCCATTGAGGTCATGGCCACCCACTAAAGTTCCATAACGGACGGGAACCCGGGCCCAATCTACAGCATTTCATATTCCGTCGACAGACGCGCGATCGATCGGTGGAGGTGGGTGTTCTCCAGGTTGCCCTCGGGAGAGGCGCACGACCACAGAGCATTTCACCTCTCGGCTCGGGTGGAGATGCCCGATCTGCCATTCTGGTCGGCGGGCACGAGATGTGGGCGCCCGCGAAGCAGTCATGAACGACGGGCGGATCAAAGAAAGCGTTGCAGGTGCATCGATGATGGGCCGCAGGCGCGTGATGACACGGAGGAAAGCCTCGTGGTGATCAACGTCAACGCAGATCCAGCGCGTCAGCGCTCGCTTCATCCGCTGCACGCCGCTCTCCTCGCAGGAACGGTTCCCCTGTTCCTGGGCGTGCTGCTCAGCGACATCGCTTACGCCGCCAGCTACGAGGTGCAGTGGAAGAATTTCAGCTCCTGGCTGATCGTCGGCGGCCTGGTGTACGGCGGCTTCGCGCTCCTTTGTGCGCTGATTGAAATGTTGCGCCCCGATCAGCGCGGACGGCGCGCTGTCCTTTACTTCACTCTTCTGCTCGCGGCCTGGGTGCTTGGCATGATCAACGCATTCGTGCACGCGAAGGACGCCTGGGCGACCATGCCGGAGGGCCTCGTTCTGTCCGCGATCGTGGTCGCGCTCGCGATCGCGGCCATGGGAATCGGCCTCTCGGCCGTTCACGCAGGAGATTGAAATGAAGCCCCTGGCGCTCCTTCCGCTCGTCGCGCTCTCGATCCTGCTCGCCGCCTGCGGAAACGATCCGGAACCGTCGCAGTATGGGCCGGATCCGCAGCTCCCGGCGCCGCAGCGCGGACTCCTCCCTGACATGACCATTGCGGAACCGGCGGAGTGGGGCGACCAGCGGCCCACGGTGCCGCAAGGATATGCGATTGCGGCCATCGCCACCGATCTTCAGATCCCGCGCCAGACCCTCGTTCTTCCCAATGGCGACATCCTGGTTGCCGAAGGCAGAGGCGGCGGGGCGCCGACACTCACTCCGAAGGATGTGATTGCCGGTTTCATCAAGGCAAAGGGGACAAGCCCTGTCGCAAGCGGAAATCGCGTAACATTGCTGCGGGACGTGAGTGGCGACGGCACCTACAAGGAACGAACGGTTTTCGCCGAAGATCTCAATGCGCCCTACGGACTCGCCCTGATCGGCAGCAACCTTTACGTCGCCAATCAGGATGCGCTGGTGCGCTTCGAGTATCGGGAAGGACAGACCCGCGCAAACGGCCCGCCGGACACAGTCACGAACCTGCCTTCGGCGATCAATCATCACTGGACCAAGGCGCTGACCGCCAGCGCCGATGGGCGTTTTCTGTATGTGGGCATCGGCTCCAACAGCAACATCACCGAACGCGGAATGGAGGCCGAGGCGGACCGGGCTATGATCTGGCAGGTCGATGCCCAAACCGGCGCGCACAGGCCCTACGCCACCGGCCTCCGCAACCCGACTGCGCTCGCCATCCAGCCGGGCACAGGTCAGCTATGGGCGGTGGTGAACGAGCGCGACGAAATCGGCCCGAATCTCGTCCCTGATTATCTCACGTCAGTCCGGGAGGGCGGTTTCTATGGATGGCCCTACAGCTATTGGGGGCAAAACGTAGACACGCGCGCCCAGCCTCAGGAGCCGCAAAAGGTGGCTTCGGCCATCCGCCCCGACTACGGCTTGGGATCGCATGTCGCTGCGCTCGGCTTGGCCTTCTCCACACAAGCGATGGGCATCCGGTTCACCGATGGCGTGTTCGTTGGAGAGCATGGCAGCTGGAACCGCAGCGTGCCGGTCGGTTACAGGGTCATCTTCGTGCCGTTCCGCGGCGGCCACCCTTCCGGTTCTCCGGTCGATTTTGTCACCGGCTTCCGCGGGACCGACGGGAAGACGCGCGGCCGGCCGGTTGGAGTCACAGTGGACCCGCGGGGTGCCTTGATCGTGGCCGACGACCTCTCGAACACGGTCTGGCGCGTAACCCCGACGCGCCAATAGTGATGCCGGGTGCCGCAACGGCGGCCCCTGGCGGGCATCCAGTTGGCCCGTCATGAAGCACCACTGACCGCGTGCGAAAGCCTTCGGCGGCAAGACATTGAACAAGACATTGAACAAGACATTGAACAAGACATTGAAATGGTCATTGTCGACGCCCTTTGTGGTGCGTCGCCGTCGGCGGACGGCATGGCTTGGCCAGATGTTCGTTTGATCGGGCGGCACACCGTCTGGCAGCGGGGCGGCTCCATCAGCGTCCTCACAATCGACCCCTTCCATACCGACGCCGTAACAGGTCATTGATAATGACCCCATGGCATAGCCCCGCAGCAGCGCCTGCGCGTCCGAGCCTGCCGCGGCGAGGCCGGCTGTATAGAGCAGCGGGATGAAATGATCGGGCGTGGGAACAGCCGTGTCGTAATCGGGATGTTCGACAGCCACGAAAATATCGGCAGGCGCCTCGGATCGACAGCTGAACAACCGGAACATCGGCCTTATCGGTGGTGAGCGCGCAACGCTCCTTCATGCGTTCTGGCCGTTGGCGAGAGGAAAGATGACGATTTCCGGCACCGACCAGGCCGGCATCGACAGCTACGTTTCGAGCGAGCGCCAGAGGGCAATGGACGAGCTCGCGAAGTTCCTGGTGGCAAACGGCCTCGGCCGGGAGGGTGGTCTCTTCGGCTCGAGGAGGGCGGTGCGATGGAGATCATTTTCCGCGCGGTTTCATTGATGAAGCCCGATCTTCTGGTCATGGGCACCCGTGGCCGTTTCGGCGGTGCTTAAGGTGCTGATCGGGAGCGTCACTGAAGCGGCTCGGCGCTCATCGAGCGTCGATTATGCTTGCCGCTCCTTCACCCAGGAAGTGAGTCAGCGCTCGTCCTGCCCGGCTCCTGGAAAGGGGCCGCCGCCTTCCGATGTGTCGCGGAACAACGCGGCGCGCACCAGGATCATCAACGTGATCGGTGTCGTCACCGTCACGAAGATCACGATCAGGATCTCGTGCAGAACCGGCCGGGTGCCGAGCGTCGAGAAGTATATGATCGACGCCAGCGCGATGCAGGCAGTACCAAAGGTGGTTCCCAGCGTTGGCGCGTGGACCCGTTGGTAAAAGGTCCGGAGCCGCAGCAGTCCCAGCGTGCCGATCAGCGTGATCGCGGCGCCCGCGACCAGGAGGGCCGCCGTTAGCATCCCCGCCAGGACGGGAACGTCCGCCACGTCGCTGTTCATTCGATGACCTCGCCACGGAGCAGGAATTTGGCCAGCGCCACGGTGCTGACGAAACCGAGCAGGGCAACAATCAGCGCTGCCTCGAAGTAGAGGGTGCTGCCGGACCGAATACCGAACGCAAGAAGAAGCAACATCGCGTTGACGTACAGGCTATCGAACCCGACGATGCGATCTTGTGCCCTCGGGCCCCTGAGCATCCGGAAAATGGAACAGGCCATGGCAAGGCCCAGCAGAATCTGCGCCGCGCTGATCGACCAGACGAGCAACGTGCTCATGCAAATATCTCCAGCAGCTGCTGTTCGTAACGCCCCTTGATGGTGCGGATCCATTCGGTCTCATCGATCAGATCGAGGACGTGGATGGTCAAAGTGCCGCTCTCGGGATCGAAATCCACCCACAGCGTTCCGGGCGTGGACGTGATGATGACGGCAAGCGCGGCAAGGCCATAAGGATTGCGAAGCTCGAGCGGGATCTCGACGAATCCGGAGGTCAATCTCCTTCGCTCGAGACCGATGATGATGAGCGCAACGGCGATATTGGACCGTAGGATGTCCATGAGGACCAAAGCTGCCAGGCGACAAATGGCACCGGGCCGTCGCAGACGCGCCTTCGGCGGCTCCAGCCGCGCGAGCGCCCAACCTCCGACAAGTCCCACGATGCCGCCCAAGAGGACGTGCCCCGGTGAAAGGCTCTGATTGAGCAGCAGCCACAGGGCCAGCAAGCTGAGCGTCATGAGTGGAAACGGCAGGAGGCGCGTCATGTCCCACCTGTCCGCCGGTCCGGCCGCTCGGCCGTTGGCCCAAGGACTCCGCGAATATAGTCGTGTGGCGCGTGCAGCGATCGGGCCGTGGCCTGCATGTAGCGCATGATTGGCCCGGCCTGGATCGTCAGCAGGGCGCAATACAGCAGCAGGACCAAAACCGGCGCCATCTCGATGAGTCGCACGCGGGGCACAGTCCGATCCGGCGACGCCCAGAACGAGCGGATGCCGGCGCGCGTCATCGCGACCACGGCCGCCAGGCCAGAGAGGATCAGGACGAGCAGCAAAGCGAAGCCGGCACTCGACGCGCCGCGCGGCTCCGAATTGATCGCGGCGGCCAGCAGCGCGAATTTCGCGATGAATCCGGATAGCGGCGGCAGGCCCGAGATGATCAGGGCACAACCGATGAACGCCAAACCGAGCATCCCCATCGTGGCGGGGATGGCGATACCGACTTCTGCCGAATCCGCCAGTTCGTTTTCTTCGCCGTAGAGCTCGCGGGTCACAGCGAGCACGTCGGCACCAGGCTCACGGCTCCGCTCCACCAGTTCGATCAGCAGGAAAAACGCGCCGAGGCCAAGTGTCGAGCTGACCAGGTAGAAGAGGGCAGCCGCCGTTGTGCCGGCCTGCCCCATGCCGACGGCGGCAAGGACCGTGCCCGAGGACACCAGCACCGAAAAGGCGGCGAGCCGCGCCATGTCCTGCGAAGCGAGGCTCGCGATCGTGCCGTACACGATGGTCGCCAGCCCGCCGAGCAGCAACCATTCGCCGCCAAAATGAGCCGAGGTTGCCGCGTCATCTCCGAACAAGAGAAGCCAAAGCCGAAGGATGATATACGCGCCCACCTTGGTGAGGATCGCGAACATCGAGGCGACAGGAGACGGTGCAGCCGCATAGGTGGCGGGGAGCCAGAAGCAGAGCGGCCACATGCCCGCCTTGACCAGGAACGCCACGCCGAGAATGCCGGCGCCAGCTTCCAGCAACGCACGATCCTCGTCCCGGATCGCTGGAATGCGGGCCGCAAGATCGGCCATGTTGAGCGTTCCTGCGACGCCGTAGATGAGGCTGACGCCGATCAGAAACAACAGTGAAGCCGCGAGATTGATGACGATGTAATGCAGCCCGGCCGTCACCCGGGCGCCTCCTGCGCCATGCAGCGCCAACCCGTACGACGCGGCGAGCAGGACCTCAAAGAAGACGAAAAGGTTGAAGAGGTCGCCGGTGAGAAACGCACCATTGACCCCCATGAGGAGGAATTGAAACAAGGGATGGAAGAGGACCCCCACCCGGTGCCAGCGGGCCAGCGAGAACACGACGGCGGCCGTCGCGAGCAGGCTGGTCAGCAGCACCATCAGTGCGGCGAGGCGGTCCACCACCAGCACGATAGCGAACGGCGGCGGCCAATTGCCGAGACGGTACACGCCCGCTACGCCGCCAGGGCTCGCGTCGGCATCCCGAACCAGCACGATGGCAACGGCGAGCAGGGCGAACGTGGTCACGGTGCCAAGTGTGGCGTTCACGTCACGGCGTCGCTCGCCGCCGATCGCGAGCATGATCGCCCCGGCAAGCAGCGGCAGCACCACGGGGGCAATCATCAGATGGTCGCCAAACCCGGTCACGATTCCGGCTCCCGTCCGTCGACGTGGTCGGTGCCGGCGAGCCCCCGGGCGGCGAGCAGCACGACCAGCAACAGCGCCGTGGTCGCAAAGCTGATGACGATCGCCGTCAGCACCAAGGCTTGGGGCAGCGGGTCGGCGAACTGCGCCGGATCGCCGGCGGTCTTTTCGGCCAGGATCGGAGCCGCTCCGGTCCTGAGCCGCCCCATGGCGAGGATAAAAAGGTTGACGCCATAAGAGAGCAGCGACAGGCCGATGATCACCTGGGACGTGCGAGGTCGAAGGATCAACCAAACGCCTGAGCCGGCGAGTCCTCCGATGCCGAGGGCGAGGATCATCTCCATTACGGCACCTCGACCCGTGAAGGTGCGGCAGGTGCGGCCGGTTCGCGAACAGCAGGCGCGCGATGGCTGCGCACCGACTGATGCGCGATTGCGATGAGCATCAGCACGGTGGCGCCGACGACCAGTGCAAACACGCCAAGGTCGAACAGCAAAGCACTTGCGAGCGGCACGGCCCCGAGCAGCGGAAGCTCGAGATAGGAGAACGACGAGCTCAGGAACGGCCGATTGAACAGCCACGCGGCCGCGCCGGTGCCGACCGCAAGCAGCAGGCCTATGCCCATCCATCGCACCGGAAGGATGCGCAGCCGCGCCTCCACCCATATTGTGCCGCGGGCCATGTACTGGAGGATGAACGCCACCGCCATAGTCACGCCGGCGACAAATCCGCCGCCTGGAAGGTCATGGCCGCGCAGGAGCAGGAAAACGGCCACGGCACAGATCACCGGGAAAAGCACGGTCATCATCAGGGCGGGGATGGCCATCGCGTTTTTGACCGTATCGCCGCTTCGGCGGTTCGGGTGCGCCTCGTCGTACATATTCTGGGTGCGCTGCTGCTCGGGCACCGGGATGCTCTCGGTGGCGGGCCGGAACCGCCGCAGCAACGCATAGACGGTGAGTGCGACGATGCCGAGCACGGTGATCTCGCCGAAGGTATCGAATGCCCGGAAGTCCACGAGGATGACGTTGACGATGTTGGTCCCGCCACCCTGCGGGTAAGCGTGCTCGACGAAGAACCCCGCGATGCTGTCCGTCTGCGGGCGTGTCATGACGGCGTAGGACAAAGCCGCCAGCCCCACACCTGCTGCAACGGCGATGCCGAAGTCGCGCACGCGATACCAGCGAATGACGCGGGCCGTTGCGCCGGCCGGGCCGATCTCCTGAACCCGCTTCGGCAGCCAGCGCAGGCCCAGCAAAAGCAATACAGTCGTGACCGTCTCCACGACCAATTGGGTCAACGCGAGATCGGGCGCAGAGAGCCAGACGAAGCTGATGCAGGTTACAAGCCCGGCGCCGCCCAGCAGGATGAGCGCGGCGAGGCGGTGAAATTTGGCCTGGTAAGCCGCGGCCAAGGCGCAGCCGATCCCGACAGCCCACACGATGGCGAAGGCGACGTCGAACGTCGTTGATGTCGGAGCTGACGATCCAATACCGCGCACGGAGACAGGCGCCAATCCGGCCAGCAGCGCCGCGCAAGCAAGCAGCTGCAATTGTGGTTGCAATCGCCGCGTACCGAGAAGGCTTTCCATCCGCCTGGCGAGCCGCCAGGACACGGCAACAAGCGCTTGATCGAAAATGCGCTGACCCTTGATGTGGCGCAGCAGCGGCGGGCCCTCGTTGACGAGCAGATAGGAGCGCAGCATGAAGTACACGGCGATGCCGCCGCAGATTGCGACCAGGCTCATCAGGAGCTCGGGCGTGAAGCCGTGCCAAAGGCGCAGGCTGTACTCCGGAACGCCGGAGCCGAGCACGGCGCGAAGCGCGGTCTCGAGCAGAGGACCGATGGTAAAGGCTGGAGCAACGCCGACGACAAGACATGCCAACACCAGGAGCTCGGCAGGGAAGCGCATGAGAAACGGCGGCTCCTGCGGCGTGCGCGGCAGCGCTTGCGGCGGCGGGCCGCAAAATACGTCGCGGATGAAGCGCAGCGAGTAGGCAACTGTAAACATGCTGGCGACGGTGACGATGTAGGGCAGTGCCCGGTCTACCAGCGAGTTGTCGTGGATTTCGATCGTTTCGGCGAAAAACATCTCCTTGGACAGAAAGCCGTTGAGCAGCGGGACGCCCGCCATCGCAGCCGCCGCCACCATCGCCAAGGTCGCCGTGATCGGCATGAACCGTCGCAAGCCGCTCAGGCGGCGGATGTCGCGCGTGCCGGTTTCGTGATCGATGATGCCGGCGGCCATGAACAGCGACGCCTTGAAGGTTGCATGATTCATGATGTGAAAGATTGCCGCCACTTGCCCGAGGGGTGTGTCGAGACCGATGAGCAGGGTGATCAGCCCGAGATGGCTGATTGTCGAATAGGCCAGCAACCCTTTCAGGTCCTGCTGGAAAATTGCGATGAACGCGCCAAGGATGAAGGTGACGAGACCGGCGGATGCGACGAGCCAAAGCCACTCATCCGTACCGCCGAGGGCGGGCCAGAGTCGCACCAGCAGGAACACCCCGGCCTTCACCATCGTGGCAGAGTGGAGGTAGGCCGAGACCGGCGTTGGCGCGGCCATGGCGTGCGGCAGCCAGAAATGAAATGGGAACTGCGCGCTCTTGGTCAGGGCGCCGATCAGAATGAGGATGAGCGCGGGGACATAGAGCGAATGGGAGCGGATCGCGGCACCCGAGGCGAGCACGCGATCGAGGTCGTAGCTGCCGACGATATGTCCGACCATCAGCACGCCGGCGAACAGGCAGAGTCCGCCGGACGACGTCATGATAAGCGCCATGCGAGCCCCATCGCGGGCTGGCGCGTTCTGGTGCCAATAGCCGATCAGCAGAAAGGAAAAAAGACTGGTCAACTCCCAGAAGAAGACCAGTTGAATCAGATTGCCTGAGAGCACGATGCCGAGCATCGCTCCCATGAAGGCGAGCAGGAAGGAGAAGAAGCGCGGTACCGGATCGGAGGGTGACATGTAGTACCGGGCATAAAGGACCACCAGGAATCCGATGCCGGTCACCATGGCGGCAAGCACCCACGCCAATCCATCCATCCTCAGGTTGAATTCGAGGCCGAATTCCGGAACCCAGGGGACCTTGTGTTGAACGATCCCGCCGTCGACCACGCGCGGGTAGCTGGCCATCAGCAAAATCAGCGCAAGGAGCGCGACGAAACCTGCCAGGTAAGCCTCCGCATTCCGCGCATTTGCCCGGAACAGCAAGGCCAGGCAGCTCGCCACGAACGGAAGAGCAAGGACGGCGATCAAGAGCGTTTCGGAAGAAATCACCATGCCTCAATCCGATCGCGACAGCTCCGATTGCCTGCCGTTATGGCGAATGGGGGCGCGTGAGGGCAAGCGCATTGGCGCGAGCAACGAGCGTGCTGAGACGGTCGCGGCTGGTGCGGCAATGAGTTCCTCGAGCTCTGTGGTGCAATGCCCGGAGAAAAGCAGCAGCAAACCGCCGGGCCGAACGTCGCCGCCGCGCGTGGCTTGATTGTCCTGAAATCATACCTACGTTGTTGATGCCATGTTCGCTTTTCGCTTCTCACTCCTCGCGGACCGCCTCATCGCAGGCTTTTGAGCGCCCGATTCTGGTGAGCGCCGGGCGCTCGACCAGTCGGGCCTTGCCTTGAAATTCAGGAAAAATGCCGCCGCAGCGTGCATCGCTCAGCGTGAGCGCACGCCTGCGCCGAGAAGCAATGGGAGACGAGCATGTCCAAACGAGAACCCATGCCCAAACGAGAACCGGTGATACATGCGGCGCCTTTGGCTGCAACCACTCGGTATCACGGGCCCGAAACCGGTCATCGGCGCGACCGAGAGCGGGTCGTGTCTTCGAACTCGCCATGCAGGCTGGACGAACGACTGGATGAGGCACTGGAGTACACGTTCCCCGGGAGCGATCCGGTGTCGAGCCTGATCGTCTCTTGAGCAACGCGCGGTCCCTCTGAAACGGCATGAAAGGACCCGATATGCGTATCCTTGCCGCGACCGATTTTTCGACACGGTCGCAGCGGGCGGTGCGACGCGCTGGAAATCTAGGCGCGCGAGGCATCGGCTGAACTCGTCCTGTTGCATGTCGTCGAGCCGGGCAATGGCGCTATCGAGGCGGAAATCCGCGAAGCGCGTCGCATGCTCGCGGAACAAACGACGGCTGTGCCGGAGCTGACCGGCGTTTCGGGCCGGCATATCGTCGCGACTGGCGACCCCGGCGAAGCGATTCTGCGCACAGCGGCGTCGGAGGCTGCCGATCTGATCGTGACCGGGGCGGCGCGCAGGAGGTGCTTCAACGCTTTGGGGCGAACGGTCAAATGCGTCTTGCGCACCGGTTCTTATCCGGTCCTGATCGTCAATCAGGAGACGAAAGGGCCTTACGCGAAAGCACTGGCACCTGTCGATCTGACGGACGTGTCGGCAAAGGCGCTGACGGCCGCACACAATTTGAAGCTCCTGGAAAGCGCCAGTGTCACGATCGTCCACGCCTTCGTGCCCTTCGCGAAGGGCAAGATGGCGTCGGTCGGCATCGGCAGGGACGCAATCGACGATCACATCAACAGCGTACGTTCCTGGGTAGTAGACAATCTCGTGGCGTTTCTGACGGCGACCCGGCTGTACAAGCATGGCTGGTCGCCACGCGTGGAGGAGGGCTCGGCCCTTGAAGCGATCGACCGCTTGGTCGCCGCCATGTCGCCGGAGCTCTTGGTGATGGGCACCCATAGTCGCTCGGCTTTTGGCAGGGCGCTGCTGGGGAGCGTCACGGAGGAGGTACTGCGTTCTGTCCGTGTCGACGTGTTGGCAGTCCCGCCGATGAGGCCTCCGCTGCATCGATCGGTTTGTGCCGGCCGGCCTGGATATGATGCGAGCGGGCACCAGCTTCCAGTCGCGCATGGTCGTCGCAGTGCATCTGAGTTCAGGCACGCCGCTTGGGAGATGAGAGGACGCAGGTGGCTTCGTTTCCGAGGGCGGAGGTCGCCGCGCCATTTACTGTGCGCAGCCAAGCGACCTGAATCTTGGCGGCAATGCGAATGCAGCCCGGTGCACCTCCGGTGTGTAGTAGCTGGTGTTCGGCTGCAGCTGTTCGAAACGAGCGCGCAGGATCTTCGTAGACGGCCGCATCGCCTTGTAGCTCTCACCCGCTGCGACCAGTGCGAGCATTCCACCCGCGTAAGTGGGAACGGGGGCAAGAAACGGCCGGACCGCGTCGAATGAACAGGCAAGCCGTTGGCAGACGCTCTCCAGCAGTTGTGAATTGTAGAACGGTGCACCGCTCTGCACGACGATGATGCCGCCCGGTCGGAGCAGTTTGCGGCAACGCTCGTAGAATGCCTTTTCGAAGAGCTGCTCGCCAGGTCCGATCGGGTCCGTGGAATCAACGATGACGACATCAAAAGTCGTCTCGGCCCGAGCGACGTACTCGAGGCCGTCTCCGACAATGATCGTGGCGCGCGGATCCTCGAAGGCGCCGCCCGACACTTCCGGAAAGAACCGCTTGGAGAGCTCGACGACCTCGCCGTCGATCTCGACCAGCACGACGTGTTGGACGGAATGCTTGAGCACCTCATTGAGGGCCCCGCCGTCACCTCCGCCGATGATGAGCACGCGCTTGGCGGAACCGTGCGCCATCAGCGGCACGTGGGCGATCATTTCGTGATAAATGGCGTTGTCGCGCTCGGTCAACTGCACGATGCCGTCGAGAACCAGAACGCGGCCAAACAGCCGATTCTCGAACACCAGGATATCCTGGAATTGGCTCCGCGCCCGATGCAGCACGGCATCGACAGTGAACACCTGCGAATGGTGCTCGTAGAGACTCTCCTGAAACGAGTTCATGGCATCACGCCGCGCCTGTGCTCGGAGACCGTCAAGGTGCGAGGGCAGAATGCCTGCCGGAGAACCCGGATAGACCGATGCGGCTTGGCGTCTCCGCACATGAACACGTCGACTGCCGCATAGGTGCGCTCCGGCCAGGTGTGAATCGAGATGTGGCTTTCAGCGAGCACAGCCACGCCCGTGATTCCGCCGCTCGGGGTGAAGCAATGAAGATCGAGCTTTAGAAGTGTCGCGCCGGCGGCGGCCGCCGCTTCGCGCAACGCCTTCTCCACGACGTCCGCATCGTCGAGGTTGGACGCTTCCCAGAGGTCCACGATGAGGTGCGTTCCAGCGAAGCGCATTTCATCGCGCTCCACGAAATGGTCAAGGCTCTCTCCAGTACCGCCGGGCACGACGTGCAATGCGGTGCGCGGGTTTACCGTGCTTCTGGGATCGAGCAGACGCGCGTCGTCATGACAGCCATCGGCAACCCTGGAGAGCGCAGCCATGCTGACGCGGGATGTGTTTTCCAATTGATCCTCCACATTGTAGCTCACCTGAGGTTCGCGAGATGGACCGGCGCCGCCAGGGCGCCGGCGCACCCGCGAGCCTCAGGCAAGCCGGAGCTCGCCGACCTGAAGGACAGTGAGCCGTTTGACGTCTCCGCTGCGTGTCTCCCACGTGATCGAGTCGCCGGCGCTCAGGCCGATCAGCGCGGTGCCCACAGGGGTCAAAACGGAGATCCTGCGCTGCGAGATGTCCGCGTCGCCTGGATAAACCAGCGTCACTGTCTGTATCTTGCCGGTGGTGTCGTCGCGGAACTCCACCTCGGAACCCATGCAGACGGTCTGTTCCAGCCGCCGTTCGGCGAGAACGCGCGCGCGGGCCAGCTCCTCCGTGAGAACGGAGGCCACGTCCGGCATTCTGGACGCCGCCGCTCGAGCGAGCAGCGAAAGTCGCTCGTAATCGTTGGCCGTAAGGGTTATGCGCGGCCTGATCTCGCCGCTCACTGTTTTCGTCTTGCGTTCTTCTGACATCTTGTTCGTCCTTTTTTGTCCAGTGGGCCTCCTCACGCAGCGGCGGGGCCCGGGTCATCATCGTCGTGGTCGGGATGAAGGCTTTGCTTCATCTGCCCTTGCGGGGCGGCCTTGGCAGAGTGCGTCGGCCCTGGCCGGAGCTCTTGCTGCGAGATCAGCCGAAGAGTGATCGGGCTCGATCTTGCACCCATGCCTGATTTTCTGGTGACCTTCTCATTCGATTTGTCGCTCAAGACGCACCTCTTGCGCCGCGGGCTGATCCGGCGGAGTCGTTGCAATAGATGAAAGAGCCGTACCGCTGGCGCGGTCCGGGGCGGGCGTTGGAGCTTTCGAAAAAGTGCCGTCAGGCTTGTTTGGACGGATTGCCGCCAAGTGGCATCCGGTTTGGCTGGCCTGCCATGAGAGGGCCCCGAGCCCGGGGCACGACGGCGCGCGCTGAGCTCGGGGCTAATTGCCCGCGATCAGATTGCCTGTGTGACACAGGCCTCGACGGAATGGCGCGAACCTCAACATGATCTCAGAGACCTAGGGATTCTCCGTGCGAATTCAAATGCGACATTTTGCCGGGAGTACTAGTAGCTCGTCACAGTGATTCTGACGTTTTGATGCCGAGCCAGTCTAGGATCGGCAAGTTCTCTGGTTGCAC
>JAIESI010000367.1 GCA_019746135.1 Xanthobacteraceae bacterium | reverse complement strand
TTCGCAGGCATAGCGTGCCTGCCGTCAGGCAGAAATTCCACTTAGCGCCCTGTGCAAAATTCCGGGACCGGCTCTGGCGCTTCGGCGCGCGATCAAGCAGAGTTGAGGATGTGCCGGTCGAATTCACGCCGGCCTCCGGTTTCCAACGATGAATGCGTGTAACAAATTGAGACTTCGAGTGAATTTGGCCCCGGTGGATCGGGGTCACGCAATGAAGCAGCTGATCGCTATCCAGGTCCGCATTCGCCGCCGGAAAGCGGCGCAGCCTTCCGGCTCAGTGCCCGCCCTTGCCGGGCTTGTCGGCGTCGCGCACCGGGGTCTCAGGCGTGAGCCCGCCGCGCCTCTGGGCGAAGGTTTCCCGGCCGCTCTGCTCCCAGCCGCCGCTGACAGCCCGCCTGGCGTAAGTTTCCCAGACCTCGTTCCAGTCGCCCAGCGTGTAACCGTGCCACGGCGGCTGTGGCGACAGCGCCGGCAGATCCAGCTCCTCCCAGACCTTGCGCGCCCGCTCCATGTATTCGCGGGTCGGCAAAGCGAGCGGCGGGAACGGCGCTTTCAATGTCGCGTCGATCAACAGCGAGGAGTCGTTCGGCACGCGGCCGGACTTCGGGCCGTGGCCGCTGGAGCGGTGCGGCATGACCACCACGTCCTCGACCGGATTGGCGCGATAGGCCATCGACCAGAACACCGCGTTGGTGTTGGTCGGGTCGATGTCGTCGGACACCGCAACGACGATCTTGCCGCAGTCGGCGCGCAGCCCCGAGGCGCCGTGGATGCCGCGCCACACCTCGGTGCGGGGCGCGCCCTGCGCGAACTTCAAGAAGATCACCGGCCGCACGTTCGACAGCGGCTCGTGCAGCGACACGCCGCGGATACCCTTGATGCCGAGCTGGTCGCGCAGGTGGGCGAGAAACATCGGCTCGTAGGCGACGCGCTTGATGACGCTCGACTCGCTCGGTGTCACCTGGCTGATCAGCGAGACGAACACCGGCTTCTTCTTGTGGGTGATCGCCGTTACCTGCATCGACATGTTGAAGTCTTCGAGCGCGATGTAGCCGTGGCTCTCGCCGAACGGCCCTTCGGGCTCGAGCAGCTCCGGGTCGATCAGCCCCTCGATGACGAGCTCGGCGTCGGCCGGCACGTCGAGATCGACGGTGACGCACTTCACGGTGCGGATCGGCTCACCCGCCAGCGCCCCGGCGACGCCCATCTCATCCATGTCGATGGCAAGCTTCTGCGGCCCGGTGAAGGCCACGACCGGCGCACAGCCGTTGACGATGGCGATCGGCATCGGGGTCTTGAGCTTGCGGTGCTTCAGCCAATGCTGGTAGCCGCCGGCGCCGCCGATCCGCGAGGCCATGCGCACGCCGAGCCGGTCGGTGGCTTTGAGGCCGGCGCGGTAGGTGCCCATGTTCTGGATGCCGTTCTCCGGATCCCTGGTGACGCAGAGCGTGGCGGTGAAATAGGGCGCGGCGTCGAAGCCCGGCGTCGAGATCGGCACCGGCAGGAGCTTTAAGCCTCCGTCGGGCTTCTTCAGGTCGTCACCCTTGATGACGACCTCCTGGCACGGCGCGGGCGTGTTGATCCGCGTAGGCTTGATCGGGTGGCTCACCGCCTCGAGCCAGGCCTTGCCGATCTCCTCGACCGGCTGCCCCATGCCGATAGCGTAGATATCGGGATTGGCCGACAGCGCGCCGACCACCACCGGCATGTCGTATTTCCTGCCGCCGCCGTCGACCACGTTGGTGAAAAGAAACGCACGGCGCTTCTCCTCCGGCAGTCCGCCGACGAACTGCCAGCGCATCAGCGTGTGCAGCTCGGTGTCCTTGTCGATCGGCCGGTCGATGCGTGTCACCAGCCCGGCTTTTTCCAGCGCCGCAAGATGCTGCTGGAAGTCGAGCGCCGGGCCGGCGGATTTCGCCGAAGTGTTGCGTTTCTCGGTTTGGTCAAGCATCGGCTGGCTTTCTTGTCCCGGATGCAGCGCAGCGCGAGCGAAGCGAGTGGTGCGCTGCTGATCCGGGACCGTTACGGACACCGGCGCGTCTGGTACGGTCCCGGGTCTGCATTGCAGCACTTCGTGCCGCAATGCGCCTGGGACAAACAAGCGTTACTTCTTCTTCTGATACGCCTCGATCACCGGCTTGGCATGGCGGAAGCAATCGACGCCGACCGGAATGCCGCAATAGACCGCGATCTGGGTGAGCACGGCGCGGATCTCGTTCGGGGTCATGCCGTTGTTGAGCGCGCCACGGACGTGGGTCTGGAACTCCTCCATCCGGCCGAGGCAGGCGATCATGCCGAGATTGAGGATCGACCGCTCGCGTGGCGGCAATGTGTCGTCGCCCCAGGCTTCGCCCCAGCAATACTGCGTGACGATACGCTGGAAGTCGCGGTTGAAGTCGTCGAGGTTGGCCATCGCCCGGTCGACGTATTCGTCGCCCGCCACTTTGCGGCGCATCTTCATGCCGGCGTCGTAAACTTTCTGGTCCATTGTTTCCTCCGCGTTATTCTCGGTCTTCCACAAAGCGCTCCGGCTGTCATGCCCCGCGAAGGCGGGGCATCCAGTCCATCCATTGTTCGGCACCTTTCGCCCGACTGGATCGCCCGCCTTCGCGGGCGACGACGGTCAATGGCCATTCCTCCGCCGGCCGGCCGCGTGGGCCGCGACGGTCGGCGGTTACTCCTCCGCCGGGCCGCCTTCCCAGCGCTTCACGGCCTTGGTCTCGACGCCGAACAGGTCGAGCAGCCGGCCGACGGTGTGATTGATGATGTCGTCGACGGTCTTCGGCTTGTTGTAGAACGCAGGCACGATGGGTGCGATCACCGCGCCGATGTCGGCGAGCGTCGTCAGCGTCCGCAGATGGCCGCCGTGCAGCGGCGTCTCGCGCAACGCCAGCACCAGTCGCCGCTTTTCCTTCAGCACCACGTCGGCGGCGCGCGAGACGAGCGACGACGTCACGCCGGTCGCGATCTCGCTCATGGTGCGGATCGAGCACGGCACGATCACCATGCCCATGGTCGGAAACGAGCCCGATGAGATCGTCGCGCCGATATCGGCCGCCGGATGCACCACCGACGCGAGCGCCTTGACGTCCTTCGGCTTGAACTTGGTCTCGTAGACCAGCGTCATCTCGGCCGACTTGCTCATGACCAGATGCGTCTCGATGTCGGTCTTCTTCAACAGCTCCAGCATGCGGATGCCGTAGATCGTGCCGGAGGCGCCGGAAATGCCGACGATCAGCCGGCGCGGGGTTTTGGTGTTCATTCGTGTTCTCTATGGGGAGGTGTCAAACTTTGCAAATGCCGCAAGCACCGTCTCCAGCGGTCCTGGCGGGAACGGGCCGATCACGCCCTGGTAGGAGCTGATGCTGTCCTGCGCGGCCTGGACATGCGAGGCCGCGGCGCGGCCGAGCTTTCCCGACGCGGCAAGCTGGTAAAGGGCCTCCTGCTGCAGCCGCTCGGCCTCGAGCTCGACCGCCTTGATGCGGGTACGGAAGCCTTCGGCCGCGTCCGGCGCGATGACGGAGGGCGGTGACTTCAGTGCGCGCCGCACCTGGCGGATCGGCACCACCGTCATTTCACGCCATGGTCCGATCGCGTTCTCGACCTTGGTCACGTCGGCCGCGTTCAGCGCCCGGCCCTGTGTCGCGTTCCAGAGCAGAAAAAACAGCACGTTCACGTCGACGCGGGCCTGGTCCTGCAGGTCGATGCAGGCCTGCGCCACGCCGGGCACGGCATAGAACTTCACCGAGAACCGCCAGAACGGCGATTTGCTGACGGGTGTGCTTTTGTCGCTGTCGCTCATGCGGCGGTGAGCTTCGCATAGGCGCCGGCCGCTTGCAGCGCCGAAACGATGCGTTCCGGGGTAAGAGGCATGTCGGCAAAGCGGACGTTGAACGGCGACAGCGCGTCCTCGATGGCGGCGATGATGGCGGCGGGCGCGGGAATGGTGCCGCCTTCGCCCGCGCCTTTGACGCCGAGCGGATTGAGCGGGTTCGGCGTCTCGACGTGCTCGATCTGCGCGCCCGGCACGTCGCAGGAGGCCGGCAGCAGGTAGTCCTGAAACGTCGTCGTCAGCGGGTTCGCCTCGCCGTCGTACTTCATCCACTCGAACAGCGCGTTGCCGACGCCGTGCGCGACGCCGCCCTGCACCTGGCCGTCGACGATCATCGGGTTGATCACGTTGCCGCTGTCATGCGCCACCGTATAGTTGATGAGCGCGACGCCGCCGGTCATCGGATCGACCTCGACCTCCACCACATGGGTGCCGTTGCAGTAGGACGCCTGCGGCGGCGTGAAATAGGCGGTGTGCTCGAGCCCCGGCAGTTGCCCCGGCGCAAACGAGAAGCCCGGCATGCCCTGCGCCATGCGGGCGAGCTCGCCGAACGTCAGACTCGGCTTGTTGCCGGTGCGCGCGGTGGCCTTGCTGTCCTCCACGTCGATCTCGCTCTCCGGCACGCCGAGCGCGCGGGAGGCGGCGGCCAGCACCTGCTTCTTGACGTTCTCGCCGGCGATCATCGCCGAGGAGCCGGCATTGATCGCCTGCCGGCTCGCAAACGCGCCCACCCCTTGCGAGATCGCGCCGGTGTCGCCGGCGCTCATCACGATGTCGTCGATCCGGCAGCCGAGATGGTCGGCGACGATCTGCGACAGCGTCGTGCGCGTGCCCTGGCCCTGGGTCGTCGCGCCGGTCGCGACCGCGATTTTGCCGTTCGGCATGATGCGGATGGTGACGCCCTCGAACGGGCCGAGCCCGGTGCCCTCGACATAGTTGCCGATGCCGATGCCGAGATAGCGGCCCTCGCTGCGCGCCTCGGCCTGGCGGGCGCGGAAGTCCTTGTACCCGGAGGCCTCGATGGCCTTGCGGTGGCTCAGCGGAAAGTCGCCGCTGACGTAGACCAAGGGCTTGCCGTCGCGGAAGATCAGCCCCGGCTGATACGGCATCTGCTCCGGCCTGATGATGTTGCGGGTGCGGACCTCGGCGCGGTCGAGCTTGAGCCCCTCGGCGACGCGGTCGATCAGCCGCTCCATCGCGAACACCGCCTGCGGCCGCCCTGCGCCGCGCACCACCGTGGTCGGCACGCGGTTGGTGAGCGCCACGGTGGTCTCGATCTTGTAGGCCGGGATGACGTAAGGGCCCGGGAAGGTGGTCGAGGCGATGAACGGCACGATGATGCCCCACGGCAGATAGGCGCCGGTGTCGTGCAGCATGGCCGCGCGCAGCCCAAGAATTTTGCCGTTGTCGTCGACCGCGATCGCGGCCTTCCAGTACTGGTCGCGCTCCTGCGTCGACGACAGGAAATGCTCGCGCCGGTCCTCCTGCCATTTCACCGGGCGGCGGAGCTTCATCGCCGAAGCCGGTATCACCGCCTCCTCCGGATAGAACGGCGCCTTGGTGCCGAAGCCGCCGCCGACCAGCGGCGCGACCACGCGGATCGATTCCAGGTTGCGCTCGAACAGATCCGCGAGCGTGCTGCGGCAAAGATGCGGCGTCTGCGTCGCCGACCAGACGTTGAGCATGTCGGCCGCCGCGTCGTAGTTCGCCAGAACCGCGCGGCCTTCGAGCGTCATCGCCGCGCCGCGGTGCATGTCGAGCTCGATCTCGAACACATGCGGCGCGTTGGCGAACGCGGCTTCGACGTCGCCGTAGCTCATCGGCACGAACGCCGCGACGTTGGATTTCAGGTCCGCGTGCACGCCCGGCGCGCCGGGCTTCACCGCGTCGCGGGCGTCGCTCACCGCCGGCAGCGGTTCGTAGTCGATCTCGACCGCGCCCGCGGCGTCTTCGGCAAGGTAGCGGCTCTCCGCGACGACCACGGCGATGGTCTGGCCGACATAGCAGACCTCGTCGCGGGCGAGCGCGATCTGCGTGCGCGGCGTCTTGATCGCCGGGTTCGGCACCAGCATCGGGATCATGCCGGTGGCGATGCGCGGCGGCATGTCGTCGGCGGTCAGCACCGCGTGCACGCCGGCCATGCCGCGTGCCGCCCGCGCGTCGATGCCGCGGATGCGCGCATGCGCGTGCGGGCTGCGCACGAAGGCGGCGTGCAGGACCCCGGAAAGCTCGATGTCGTCGACGAAGCGGCCCTGCCCGGTGAGCAGCGCCGGATCCTCGAGGCGCGCAATCCGTGCGCCAAAATGCTTTGCGCCCATCTCCTCCGACCCGGAAGTTCCCCACCTGCCCCGCCAGCGCGTCCACGCGCGTCTTCGACGCGCTATGGGCGGCGGGCGGCGCAGTATCGGCCGGTGGCGGCATCAGGAGAAGAGCGGCTGCCGCAATCCGGCCTTGATAAGAATCTGAAATCCCGGCGGAAAACGGCGAGCGTGGCGAAAAGGGCGCGCCTTTCGGAAATCCGGCTGGGCCTCCCGTCTGGACGGGCTAACGGCATGGGAATTAACGAATTTTTCCAATAGAAACGGTTCCATGCCGCCTGTGCCGATTCGGGACACAAAAGTGGGCTAAAAGCTTGCGAATGCGGATGCGCGCGACGATCCAACGGGTGGCGTTCCGGGCCGGCCTTCTGGCCGCGCTCACGGTTGTGCTTTTGGCCGCCGCGTCGCCGCTGCACGCCGAGGACGCAGCTCCGGCCAAGCGCGACACCGCGCCGCGGCTCAGCGTGCAGACGCCCTACAACTTCAGCTCCGGCGGCTCGCCGGGCTCCTACTATTTCCAGACCACGCCCGGCACCGCGTTCAGTTCGCACAACGCCACGCGCGGCTTCACCGATCTCGCCGTGGCGCAGCCGCTCGGCTTCGCGCGCGAGTACGGCCTCGGCAATGTGTCGGCGACGCTCGGCGCCCGCATCGCCGAACCGCTGATCGCCAACGGCTTCACGCCCGCGATCGATGACCGCCGTTATGCCGGCGCGGGTCCGCGCCTCGGATTGCAGGGCAACGCACCGGTCAATTCGGCCTGGAACCTGGAATGGCAGGTCGGCGCCTCGATGCTGTTCAACAACGGCGCGCTTCCGGGCGGCGCGCCGGCCAATGCCGTCACGCAATACTCCGGCTCGCAGACCGGCTCGGTGGTCAATGTCGATGGCCTGCTCGGCCTGACCCATTGGTTCGACGCGGCGTCCAAGCTGACGGTCGGCTATCGCGCCGACGCATATCTGAAGAATTCGCAGCAGCTCAATCTCGGCGGCGTGCCGCCGCCGCAGCAGAATACGGACCGCATCGATCACGGTCCGATGGTCCGCTTCACGATCCAGAAGTGAATTGCTCCGCCGTCATTCCGGGTTCGCCCCCCATAGCGCGTCGAAGACGCGCGTAAACGCGCTGGTGGCGGCGCCCCGGAATGACGGCGGTGGCAACTCGCACTACTTCCGCGCCGATGCACCGCGCGCCAGCGCCGGCGCGTGCTCGTCGTCATCGGCAACGTTGACCGGCGCTTGCGGCGCGTGAACACGCCGCGTCGTGCCCTTGCCCCAGTGCAACACAAACTTGCCCCAGCGTCGCGCCGCGCCGGCAAGCGACGTATCGAGCGTGAACGAGCGCAAGCCGAAGGCCTTTGCGGTGGAATAGGCGTCGCTCGCCTGCTTCACCGGGTCATCGTAGAACGCGGCGATTTTCTCCTCGCCCATCCCCGGCGTCGCAAGCCAGCGAGGGATGTGCACGTTGCAGAGCCGCTCGACATCCACCAGCACCTTGCGCGCCCCGGTGCCGGCCGCGGGGCATGACGTGCCGAACGCATCGCCGACCAGCACCACGCCGGGCCGCCGATAGCCCTCGGTCACGTAGAGATCGACCGGTCGGATCTTGACGAACTCGGGCACGGTGAATTCGCCCATCAGCGGGCGCAGGCCGGGCCACATCGCATAGAGCGTCTCGCGCGGCGCGTCGCGCAATTGCTTCAGCCATGGATCGTGCAGATGGCGATAGCCGAACAGGTTGGCGCGTATCGCCGCACCGATCGGAAACAGCGTGATATAGGCCATGCGGTCGGCCGGGCTTTCCGCGAAATAGGTGAGCGCCGGAAACGGAAAGCCGCGTGGGTCGCCGGGTACCGCATCGAAGCCGATCGAGATCGAGTGGCCCGCACTGACGATCTCGCGCGTGACGCCGAGCTTCTCCCTGATGCCGACGTTGAGGCCGGTTGCGACGACCACGAGCCGCGCGGAGATTTCCGCACCGGTCGATGTCTTGACGGTCTGGCGCTCGGGGCCGGCCGCAATGTCGGTGACCTTGGCCTGAAGGAAGCTGGCGCTGCCCGACACCTCTCCGCGCATGGTGTTGACCAGCGTGTCGTACATGATGCCCTGCTGGTCGCCCGGCCGCTTCTCGACGATGCGGCCGAAACGCGCCATCCAGCATTCGCGGTCCGCGGTCGAGGCGCGCCGCACAGCGTCGGCCAGGCCGGTGAGTTCCAGTGTCCGCATCTGCGGGCCGTCGAGCTTCTCGCAGCGGAAATCCGGCGGATAGACCGGATGCGGATCGATGACCATGGCCCGGATGCCGGCACGGCCGAGCATTGCCGCCGCGAGCGAGCCTGCAAGTCCGCCGCCGGCGATGATGACGTCGGTGTTGTGCATCGGCATGGCTGTCTCGCTTTCCGTGATTTCTGCCACTTCAGATAAGCGGCCTTGGCTGCGGCGCGTGCTTCGCGATAAGCCTTCTGCAATCCGCCGAGTGCGCGGAACTCGAGCGAGCCACCGCGCCGCGCGTCGATCCAGATGTCGGCGACAGCCTGCCGCTCCTGCCAGGCCGACATGAAGCCGGTGGCGTCGAACGAGCAGGAGTCGACGAACGAGATGGACTTGTCGGCGAGGAACGCTGCGGTGTAGTCCTCGAGCAGCAGCATGCCCGGCGAGAAGTCCTGGAACGCCTCGTCGTAGGCGGTCTTCCACGTGAATGCCGCATCGCCCGCGCGCACGACGATCTGCATGCTCACCGGCCTGCCGTCGAGATGGATCGAATGGACCGCGGCCGAGCCATGCTCCGCCAGCGCCGCCATCGCGCCCCGCATGAACGCGGCCTCGGCTTCGTTGCTCGCCAGCGCCGTGCCTTGGCGGCCCTTCCAGCCTGCGGCTTCCATCGCCAGGAATTCCTCGACCGCCTTGCGCACTGCATCGGGCTCGCTCGCGATCGAGGAGGCGAGGGTGCCCTTTTCCGAAAGCTTCCGCCGGTGCTGCCTGAGCTTTTTTCGGGTCGAGCTCGACAGCGTCTTTTCGAGATACGCCTTGCCGTCCAGCTCCGAGGCAAGCTTCGGCCGCTGTCCTTGTTCAAAAACGCGAGGCAAGCTGCCGCGCGCCGCAAGCACCCGGACAAGGGCCTCGTAAGTCGGGCCGCCGCGGCTCATCGTATCGAGCGACATGATCTTCGGCAGCACGTGGCTTGCGGCCACACCGTCGAGCATCGCGTCGAGCGTTTTGTCGAGGCAATCGCGGTCGATCACAGGCGTTGCGAGATAGCTGTGGGAGAACGCGGGCACCCGCATCACCGGCAGCGGCAACATCGAGCGGCGCGGGCGGCCGACCGAGAATGCCCAGAGACCGGTCAGCCGTTTGTTGCCGTCTACGGCGTTCCAGGCCAGCAAGGCGCGGTGTCCGCCGTCCGGATCGGCGTCGTGCGCAGCCGCAGTCAGGGCCGGGTCCATGAACACGTTGGGCTCGGCGGCACGCCGCAGCAGATCGGTCCAGTCCGCGCGGATGTCCGCAAGGCGTCCTGCGCACGCGATTTCGACTGACACGGGTTGCGCCGTCCATGGCGCAGGCTCCGCCGCCCACGCTTGGCCAGCAGTCATTCCAGGATGCACGATAGCCGCAATATCATTCATGGCTCCGTCATAACGGGGATCACTTCACAAGCCGTTACAAGGCGCAGGACTCTTCCTGTATTTAATGAGGATTCATAGTTAATCGGATACAAGCGCTGTCGGGTTTGTCCACCTGGCCGCACGATGCCGCCGGCGTTTCGCGAAATCGTTTGCGTTAACGCTTCGTCCACGCAAAATCGCAAGTTTTCCGCTTCAGGTCCGCCGCTTCACGGTTCTGACTGGCTTAACCCGCTATGGTCCGCCCGTCTTGGGACCGGACGAGAATACGAGTGGCCATGCCTCAGGCGACGCGAGCTGCGTTTGACGCACGAGTCGGAGTTGATGATAAGGCGCTCGGCGGAGCAACGCCCGCTGCCGCGGCAACCGAGGTTCGTACTGCGCTGCATGACGATCTGGCTTCGGTCGAGCGCGACTGGCGCGCGTTCGAGCAGGTCGCGGATGGCACCGTGTTCCAGAGCTTCGATTGGGTGTCGCTCTGGCAGCAGCACATCGGCCGGCGCGTGGGCGTGCGGCCGGTCGTCGTCACTGGCCGCGACAGCCATGGCCAACTGCTGTTTCTTCTGCCGCTCAGCATCGAGCACGGCGCCCTTGCGCGCCGGCTGACCTTCCTCGGCGCGGCGCTCTGCGACTACAACGGGCCGTTGCTGGCGCCGGATTTCGGCGCGCGGATCGATGCGGCGCGCTTTCGTGACGTCTGGAGCGAGATTCTCGGCCGGCTGCAAAGCCACCCGGACTATGGCTTCGACGTGGTCCATTTCGACAAGATGCAGCGCACCGTCGGCCCGCAGCCCAACCCGTTCTTCGGGCTCGGCGTCATTGCGCACGCCAACGGCGCCTACCTGACCAAGCTCGGCACCGACTGGGAAAGCTTCTACGCGGACAAGCGCTCCTCGGCGACGCGCCGGCGCGACCGCACCAAGCGCAGGAAGCTTGGCGAGTTCGGCGAGGTGAAGTTCGTCACCGCCGAAGGCGCAAGTGAGCTTTCGGCGACGCTCGAGACGCTGATGGACCAGAAGTCGAAATCGTTCGCAGCGATGGGCGTGACCAACATCTTCGCGCTGCCGGGCTACAGCGACTTCTATCATGCGCTGTCGCGGATGCAGGGCTTTGTGCATGTCAGCCGGCTCGACGTCGGCAATGAGGCGGCCGCGGCCAATCTCGGGCTGATCTTCCGCGGCTCCTATTATCATCTGCTGGCGAGCTACAACGGCGGCGAGCTGTCGAAGTTCGGGCCCGGTGCGGCGCACCTGCACGATCTGTTGCGCTACGCCATGCAGCGGTCCTGCCAGGCGTTCGACTTCACCATCGGCGACGAGCGTTACAAGCAGGAGTGGAGCGACGGCCACATCGTGCTGTTCGATCACATCTCGCCGGCGTCGGTGCGGGGCACCGTCGCCGCAGCGAAGCTCTATGCAATCGGCCGCACCAAGCATTTCATCAAGCAGAACCCGGCGCTTTGGGACAGGGTCTACAAGGTCCGCGCCTTCATCGGCCCGGTGGTGAAGCGCCTGCGCGGCGGCGCCTAAGCTCTCGACCGGCCGAGAAAGAACGTGTGCAGGTTGAGCCTGCGCCGCGCCACCACGAACAGCAGCGCCGACTCCAGGACGATCGCGGCCGAGGTCGCGAACGCCGCGCCCGTGCCGCCGTAGGCCGGGATGAGCGCCACGCAGAATGCAACGTTGAGCGCCAGCGCCGCGGCATAGACCGCGGCGCAGATGCGCTGCTGGCCGAGCATGTTGAGTAGACGCTCGGCGGGCCCGACGGCGGCGCGCGCCAGGAGCCCGACCGACAGGATCAGCATGAAGACGTAGCCCGCGACAAAATCGGGTCCGAACAGCCACAGCATCGGCTTGCCGATCGCGAGCATCACCAGCGTTGCGGCCAGCGAGGGCCAGAACGTCCAGCGCACGGACTTGGCGACGAAAGCCGCAAGCTCGGCGCGATCGCCCGCCACGTGCAGCGCGGTGAAGCGATGGGCCACCGCGGCCGAGACCGAGAAGTGGATGAAGCCCACCAGCATCAGCGTCTTCACCGCCGCATAGTAGTGCCCGACCTCCTGCGGCGGCCGGAAGAGCTGCAGCACCAGCACGTCGGCGTAGCAGAGCATGGTGTAGAACGACCAGACCAGGATGATCGGCAACGCGGTCGCAAACCAGCGCCTGACCTCGTATTGCCGCGGGCCCGGAGGCACGACGCTCTTCAGCCGCCGGTCCACCAGCACGAGCTGCAGCAGCGCCATGCTCCAGATCGCGATGGTGAGCGCGATCATCGTCGTGGCGGCGTTGATCGGGTATCCGGCCGCATAGGCCAGCGCCATCAGCGCGAACAGCACGACCGGGCGCAGCAGCGTGTGCGGCCCGAGCGCCAGTGCGATCCAGTTGTAGGAGCGCGCGAGCCCGTCGCACATCAGCGAGATGGTGAAGAACGGCAGCGAGACACAGGCGAGATAGAACGGCAGCACGGCGTGCGGATCGAGCCACGGCGTCAGGGCGAAGATCGCGCCCGCGCCGATCAGCGCGAACGCGGTCGCAAGCCCGAAGGTGATCCAGCGGCTGCCGATCAGGAAGCCGCGCAGCGCGTCGAGCTGGTTGTGGTGGGTGTATTCCGGAATGAAGCGCTGGGCGATCAGCGGCACGCCGAGATGCACCGTGTCGCCGGCGAGCACGAGCCAGGTCCACACCGCGACATAGATGCCGAAGTCGAAGCCGCCCATCCAGCGCGCGAGCGCGATCTGCGACAGGAAGGTGACCCCGGCGCTGGCGACGCGGATGGCAAAGGCCATGCCCGCCATGCGCTGGGCCGCGCCATGCTCGCTGTTGAGCCAGGAACGCAGGCTGCCGCGCAGGCGCGCGACGCGTCCCGCTTGCGCGGGCGGCGCGGCCAGGTCGTTCGCTTCGGTCAGGGCCATACGCGCTTCAAGAGGCGCGCAAAGCGTTAATAGAAGATTAAGATACCGTGTCCCGGGCGCGGTGCAGCATGGAGCGAAGCGGAATGATGCACCGCAGACCCGGGACCGTACCGGAGGCGGTCTGTCGGCTGGCGCCATGCAACGAGGCTTCGTCTACATCCTCAGCAATCGCCGCTACAGCGTACTCTATACGGGCGTCACAAACGACGTGTCGCGCCGGTTGGCCGAACATCGCCTCAAAGGCACGCCGGGGGTTCTCCAAGTCCCATGGCCTCGTGCTGCTCGTTCATGTCGAGGAGTATCCGTCGATCACGGAAGCGCGCGCCCGCGAGCATGTGCTCAAACGCTGGCGACGAGCGTGGAAGCTGAAGCTCGTCGACGAACACAATCCGGAATGGAAGGACTTGGCTGACAAATTGCAGCCTTAGTGTCTGGAACGGCCCCGGATCAGCGGCGCACCATTCGCTTCGCTCATGCTGCGCCGCATCCGGGGCACGCCGCCGGTATCAGCTTGCCACCGCGATCTCCAACGGGAACTTGTCCACCACCTCGTGCCCGCTCTCGGTGACGATGAAGGTGTGGCCGAGGAAGATGCCGAACATGCCGTCCGCCGTGATCGGGTTCGGTTCCGCCATGATGATCATGCCGGGCTTCAGCAGCATGTCGCTTTCGACGCCGCCGATATGGTCCGAGCAGACATGCGGGTTGTCGGTGACGATGTCGATGCCGTGGCACTGCGTCGGCCGCGACTGCACGCCCTTGTCGCGGAAGAAGCGGCTCGCCTCCTGCATCGCCGTGGCGTTCTTGCCGGGCGCGATCTCGGCGACGATCTTCTTGTAGCCGGGCAGCGTGATCTCGTCCCAGAACTTCCGCACCATGTCGGTCGGCGGGCCCAAGGTGATGGGCGAGCCGACCTGCGCGGTGTAGCCGCGATAGCCCGCGGCGATCTCCATGTTGATCAGGTCGCCCTTCTTCAGCACCCGCGACGAGGGCCGCGGGTTGCCGAAGATCAGCGCCGGATTGTCCATCGGCGTCGAACCGATGATGAGGAAGTCGATGTCGCCGCCGCCGTCCATGATGGCGGACGCCGCCGCGGCCTTGATCTCGTATTCCTTCACGCCGGGCTTGGCGCGCGCCACCATCGCCTCCATGGCGCGCTCGCAGAGCACGCCGGCCTTGCGCACGCAGTCGAGCTCCTCCTTCGAGTGGACCACCACGAGGTCGTGCAGGAAGTTCTTGGTGAAGACGAGCTCGGCGTCCGGCAGCTCCTTGCGCAGCGTGTTGTACTGGTTGACCGGCAGATAGTCGCCATGCCGCGGGTCGATCTCCATCAGCCCGATGCGGCCCTTCTCGAGCTTCAGTTCGCGCAGGCGCTCCACCATCACCATCGCGTACTGGCCGTTGCGGCTGTGCCGCACGTCCTTGACCGCGACCTCGACGTGCCGCCGCACGGCTTCGGCGTGGGTGCCGCCCATCGAGTAGATCATGGTCGGCTCGCCGTCTTGCGGCACCAGCACGTAGCAGCAGAGCGCGTGCCACTCCCAGTGCCCGGTGAGCCAAGTCATGCCGGCGCCGAAGCTCCAGTGGCTCGGCCCGCCCGGCACGATCACCGCGTCGAGCTTGTGGTCGCGCATCTTGGCGCGCAGCGAGTCGTAGCGGCGCTTGTATTCGCCGGTCGAGAACTGCTCCCACACGCAGTCGCGGTAGTACGGCGTGTCGCGCATGTTGGCGAACGGCATCGACTGGTCGAGCTTGTCGCGGACGATAGGCCATGGCTGCGCTCCGAGCGGGCGGCGGGGCTGTTCGTTCATTGGATCGTTCCTTCCTGAAGTTTTTGATCTTTGCTTCAGGACCGATCCTAGCAATTCCACCAAGGCTTCGTCCGCCCGGATTTCAACGATGGTCGCGGCGGAGTCAGTTCGACTTGATGCCCGCTCGGCTGATCACGTCGCCCCATTTCCCGGTCTCGGCGGCGATCAGCTTGCCGAAGTCTGCGGGTGATCCGGGAAGCGCTACCGAACCCAGTTCGGCAAGCCTGGTCCTGATCCTGGGATCGTCGAGCGCGGCGTTGATCTGCGTGTTGAGCGCGTCGACAACCTTCGTGGGCGTGTCCCTGGGCGCGCCGACGCCGAAGAACGTGCTGGCCTCGTAGCCCGGCAGGAATTCAGCCCCGGCCGGGACGCCGGGCAGCACGTCCGATCGCTGCGATGTCGTCACGGCCAGGATGCGTGCGCTGCCGGCTTTCACCAGATGGATCGAAGCGGATGCCGGCCCGATGTAGACCTGGACCTGGCCGGCGACCAGATCGTTGAGCGCCGGCCCGCCGCCCCGGTAAGGCACGACGAGCAGATTGGTGCCGGTCATCATCGAGCACGCTCGCCAGGTCGCCAAGCTCCTGACGAGCAAGCCCTGACGAAAACAGATTCAGCGAGCCGCAAGTAGCCGCACGGCTTTGCGCTCTACTCCGTGCAGTTCCCGATCGTCACGCGGCCGCCCGCCAATTCCATCGCCTCCTCGGCGAGCTTGGCGTTCGCCACCTGCTCCACGGTCGGTTTCTTCGCCGCCTCGACGTCGCCGTTCTCGACGCTGTTGTCGATCGACCATTGCGTGCGCTTGGGATCGAAGCCGGTGTTCACCGACCACACGCAATTCTTGATGTTGCTGTCGATCGCGAACTCGACCGCGTCCTTGGGTTTCTTGGTCGCCTCGACGATGACCGGCACGACCTTATCCCTCTCGCGGTAGATCGCGCGGTTGGCCTCGATCATCGCTGCCACCGCGTCGCGCAGCAGCGCACGGTCCCTGGCGATCCATTCGGTCGAGGCGCCGTAGGCGTTGAACATGTAAAGCGGCATCAGCTCGACGAGTTGCACCAGCGCATGCAGGCTCGCCTTCTGCTGTTTGGCGAGGAACACGTCCTCCGGGTGCAGCGCCACGCCGTCGATCTGGCCCGCGACCAGTCCGGGCAGGCGGCCCGCGGTGGGTGAGGGGATGAACTGGGCGTCGCCGATGTCGAGACCCGCCGACTTCAGCACCGCGCGGCCCATGCGCCAGTTGAAGCCGCCGACGCCCCCGCCGGTCGCCGACAGCCGCTTGCCCTTGAGGTCGGCCGCGGCCTTGATCTCGGCCGGCACCATGTAGGCTTGCGGCATGCGCGGGGCGAGGCCCCAGATCTGCTGCACCTTGAGGCCGCGGCCGATCGACACGTCGCTGACGCTGACGATCGCCGAGCCCTGCGCCGCGGCCACGTTCGAGGTCTGCGACTGGCCGCCCTCGAACTGGATGATGTTGGCGTCGATGCAGCGCTTGGCGAAAAAGCCGAGCTCCTTCGCGACGTAAGGCGAGGTGTGCACCACGTTGGGCGGTGCGACCGACACGCCGACGTTGATCTTTCGCATCGCCGGGCAGCTTTGCGCGGCGGCGGTGTCAACGCCGCCCAGCGGGGCCAGCACCGCGGCGGCGCTCAACATCAGCGCATTGAAAAGCTTGTTCGGCATCATCCATCCTCCCGCGGGTTTCCCGGCCTGAGGCTCAAGTCCGCCGTCAGGCCTTTTTTGCAAGAATAGGAAAACGTTGCGGGCGGGCACAAGGGCAGGGGCTGCTTGCCGTCACGTGCGGCATGACCTGTCGACGAAGGGCCGTGTCCATCTTCGGATTTGGCGGCATTGACGCGTGGAACACCACGGTCGCCTCGGCCCTATCTGTGCAACAGAGACGGGGAACCGGTTTCAACGTGCGCGCCTCCTCTATGGCGTTTGTGCGGGAGGTTGCGCATCAGTGTGCAGGATTTGCGGCAAATCTTCTCGCGGTGGTGTTGCGTCAGCCTCGGTGACGTTGGTCGCAAACGAGTGCGTGCTGCCGCACGCGGCCCGTTGTATAATCGTTTCCGTCGGCGGGGCGCTGCGTTTCTTCGAGTGCGTCCAAACTCTCGCAATGGAGGTCCGCCATGAAAGTCAAAGACGCAATGCACAAGGGCGTGGAGTGGGTCGGCCCGGACACCCCCGTCATCGAGCTCGCCAAACTGATGCGCCAGCATGACATCGGCGCCATTCCGATCGGTGAGAACGATCAACTGATCGGCATGGTGACCGATCGGGACATCGTCTGCAAAGGACTGGCACGGAACGGCTTCGACGCGAACAGCATGACCGCGCGTGAGGTGATGACCGAGGGCATTCACTGCTGTGCGGAGGACGACGATCTCGCCGGTGCCGTCCGGAAAGTGGTTGGAATTCGGTGCGGCGCGATCTCCGATAACACGAGGGTATCGTTTCAGGCTG
>JAIESI010000363.1 GCA_019746135.1 Xanthobacteraceae bacterium | reverse complement strand
CGCCGGACGACGGCCGCGAAGGCCGCCGCGGCGGGCGCGGCCCGCGCCAGCGCGGATCGCGTTCGCAACGACAGCGCGACGATCGGCGTGAGGCTCGCCACGAGCCCCGCCAAGAACCTCGCCATGAGCCGCGTGCAGCGCACGGATCAGGTCACCGCGGCGATGCGCCGCGCCACCCGCCGGCTCCGGCGCCGGTCGCCCGTCTCAACGACGCCCGTCCCCGCCCGCAGCCGCGGCCGTCCCGGCCCGAACCTGCGGAACCGGCCGACGCACATCTGCCGGCCTTCCTGCTCCGCCCGGTTCGCAGCAAGGCGTAAAACGCCCGCAAAACCGGAACTCTTTACTTCAATTTTACTTCTCGTGGTCCATGGTGGCCACGAAATTGCTTGTTTCCGCAATGGTTTATCGGTTTCGGCGGCATGCTTTCGCAGGCCGCCGCACGGGGAAGGACGATGTCGGATTCCGGCGGCGAGCACGAACGCACCCTGGCGTTCGCCGAGATCGCCCTTGGCCAGATCAAGGCGCTGCGCCAGACCGCCGTGCCGCGCAACTATGAGGTCTGGTACACCTACGCGACCGGCTACAACCCGTCGCTCAACCAGACCGTCAACGAGCTGCTCGCGCAGAACGGCACGCTGAGCGACACCGATCTCGAGACCATCTACGCGAACTACATTTCGTCGAGCCGCTTCGGCGAGAAGATCGACCATGTCGGCGTCCGGGTGATGGACGAGATCGATCAGGTCATGGCGATGATCGACGCCGCGGCGGGCTCGGCGAGCAATTACAGCGAGAGCCTGAGCAACGTCTCCGACAAGCTGGTCAACACCAAGGACCGCGACGGGCTTCGCGCCATCGTCGAGAGCCTGGTCGCGACCGCCAACGAGATGAAGGTGAACAACGAGCAGCTCGAGCAGCGGCTCAACGCCTCCAAGGAAGAGATCACCCAGCTTCAGGAAAACCTCGCAGTGGTCCGCACCGAGAGCCTGACCGATCCGCTGACCGGTCTGTCCAACCGCAAGCATTTCGACGAGCGGCTGACGCAGGCGATCGAGGAGGCGGCCGAACGCAGCGAAGCGCTGTCGCTGATCATAACGACACCTGGGGCCACCTCACCGGCGACCAGGTGCTGCGCTTGGTCGCCATGTCGCTGAAGCAGAACGTGAAGGGCCAGGACATCGCCGCCCGCTATGGCGGCGAGGAGTTCGGCGTGATCCTGCCGAACACGGTGCTGCGCGCCGCGCTGACCGTCGCCGACCATGTGCGCCGGGCGGTGATGTCGAAAGAGCTCATGAAGCGCTCCACCGGCCAGAACCTCGGCCGGGTGACGATCTCGCTCGGCGTTGCGACGCTGCACAAGGGCGACACCGCGCAAAGCCTGATCGCCCGCGCCGACGCCTGCCTCTATTCGGCCAAGCGCAACGGCCGCAACCGGGTCATCTGCGAGACCGATCCGGAATTCACCAACTCGGGCGAAGCCAAGGTCGCGTGAGCTTTCCTAAAGCGCTTTCCAGCTGGCTTGCACCAATCTATCGACGTCATGGCCGGGCATGGCCGTCCGAAGGACGGCTATGCCCGCGCAAGACGGCGGGGATGGTGGGGCAAGCCAACTGCAGAACACTACCGCCGCTTGCGGCGAGGCTTGATGTCGCGCTTGACCGGCCTCGTACGCCGCTTCGGCGCGCTTGATCGCAGCGCCGCGGCCATCGACTGCCGCGCCCAGCTGGCAAGCTCCTCCGGATCGTCGTAAAGCCGCTCGGGCATGCGCCAGTACGACATCAACGTGCGGCGGCCTTCCTTGCGGCGATAGCTGAACGGGCTCGAGCCCTCGCCTTCGAACAGCGGCACGATCTCGGCGTCGGCCTTGAGATAAATCACGCCGTCGACCACCAGCGCGATCATCAGCCCGTCGGCGAAGATGCCGGCGCCGCTGAACATGCGGCGCACCGTAACGGGCCCGAATTGGCAGAACAGCTCGGCGATGTAGTCCGGGTCGGCGCCGCGCACGGGCCGGCCGTCAGTGCGCCTCGGCGCTTCCGGAATTGGCGCCCTCGGCCTTCGCGGGCGTCAGCAGCACGGACTCGCCGCAGCCGCAGGCCGAGGTCTGGTTCGGGTTGTTGAACACGAACTGCGACGACAGCTTGCCGACCTTCCAGTCCATCTCGGTGCCGAGCAGGAACAGCACGGCCTTGGGATCGACGACGAGCTTGACGCCCTTGTCCTCGACCACCTCGTCCTTGGGACCGATGCTCTCGACGTATTCCATGGTGTATTCCATGCCGGCGCAGCCGCCGTTCTTCACACCGACGCGGAGCCCCGCGACCGGGCGATCGGACTTCGCCATCAGCTCCTTGATCCGCGAGGCAGCGGCCTCGGAGAGGCGCATCACCTGGGGTTTCGGCCGCGCAGTGGCCATAGCATCGTCTCCCTGCTTCGGTTTGCAAACGCGAAGCCACTTCAGAACTAAAATAACTCAAACAAACACAATCACTTCCACTACCATATGTAGGTCGCCCGGAAGAGTCGCGCAACTCACCACATGTTGAGCACGAGCCGCGCCTCGTCGGACATCCGGCTCTGGTCCCACGGCGGGTCCCAGACCACGTTGCACTTGGCACCGGCCACGCCCGGCACGCTCGCAACCGCGTTCTCGACCATCTGCGGCAATTCGGCCGCGGACGGGCAGTTCGGCGTGGTGAGCGTCATGTCGACCTTCACCGTCCGATCGTCCTCGATGTCGACCCGGTAGATCAGGCCGAGCTCATAGATGTCGGCCGGAATTTCTGGGTCGTAGACGGTCTTCAGCGCCGCCACGATGTCGTCGGTCAGGCGGGCGAGTTCGCCTTCCGGCAGCGACGTGGCCTTGCTCTCGATATCTACGTCGTCGCGCTTGCGGATAGGTTCATCGCTCATGCGAAGATCTCCTGCGCCTTGAGCAGCGCCCGAGCGAGGCTGTCGACCTCGTCCTTGGTATTATAAAGGCCGAATGACGCCCGGCAGGTGGCCGTCACGCCATACCGATTGAGCAGCGGCATCACGCAGTGGGTGCCGGCCCGGATTGCGACGCCGGCGCGGTCGATGACGGTCGCCACATCGTGCGGATGCGCGCCCTTCATCTCGAACGACAGGATCGGCCCCTTGTCTTTGGCCGTGCCGAAAATCCTGATCGAGTTGATCTCGCGGAGCTTCGCGTGGGCGTAGGCCGACACCGCAGCCTCGTGCGCCCGGATGCGCGCCTTGCCGATCGAGTTCATGTAATCGATCGCCGCGCCAAGCCCGATCGCCTGCACGATCGGCGGCGTGCCGGCCTCGAAACGATGCGGCGGATCGCCATAGGTGATCCGGTCCTCGAACACGTCGCGGATCATCTCGCCGCCGCCGTTGAAAGGCGGCATGGCGGACAACAGCTCGTGACGGCCCCAGAGCACGCCGATGCCCGACGGGCCGTACACCTTGTGGCCGGTGAAGACATAGAAGTCGCAGCCGATGTCCTGCACGTCGACATCGAGGTGGACCGCGCCCTGGCTGCCGTCGATCAAGGTGGCGATGCCGCGCGCCTTGCAGAGCTTCACCACGTCCTTCACCGGCACCACGGTGCCGAGCATGTTGGACATGTGGGTGATGGCGACGAGCTTGGTGCGCGGCGTCAGAAGCTTCTCGAACGCGTCGAGCAGGAAGTTGCCCTCCTCGTCCACCGGCGCCCATTTGATCACCGCGCCCTGCCGCTCGCGCAGGAAATGCCACGGCACGATGTTGGAATGGTGCTCCATGATCGAGAGCACGATCTCGTCGCCCGCCTGCACACGCTCGCGGGCGAAGGTGTAGGCGACCAGGTTGATGGCCTCGGTGGCGTTGCGGGTGAAGATGATCTCCTCGGCGCGCGGCGCATTGAGGAACGCCCGCACCTTTTCGCGCGCGCCCTCGTAGCCCTCGGTCGCCGCATTGGCGAGATAGTGCAGCCCGCGATGCACGTTGGCGTATTCCGACGTGTAGGCCTGCTGGATGCGGTCGAGCACCGCCTTGGGCTTCTGTGCCGAGGCCGCGTTGTCGAGATAAACCAGCCGCTTGCCGTAGACATCCATGCCGAGGATCGGGAAATCCTCGCGGATGCGGTTCACGTCGTAGGCGCCGTTTGAGACCGCAGGATGCATGGCTTCAGCCTCCCCGCGCGCGGAGCCAGGCCACGACCTGCTCCATCAGCGCGTCGCGCAGGCCGGCGTGCTCGATGCCTTCGACCGCCTCGCCGATGAAGGCCTGCACCAGCAGCGCCTCGGCCTCGACCTCAGGGATGCCGCGCGCCATCAGGTAGAACTTCAGGTCATCGTCGAGCGCACCGGCGGTGGCGCCGTGGCCGCACTGCACGTCGTCGGCGAAAATCTCCAGCTCCGGCTTGCTGTCGGCCTCGGCGGTCTCGGACAGCAGCAGTGACCGCGTCATCATCTTGGCGTCGGTCTTCTGCGCATGCGGCCGCACGATGATCTTGCCCTGGAACACGCCACGGCTTTCGCCGTCGAGGACCGTGGCAAACACCTCGCGGCTCTGGCAGCCGCTCGCCTTGTGGTCGGCGAGCAGCGTCGTGTCGGCGTGCTGCCTGCCCTTGAGCAGGCTCGCGCCGCGCATGCTCGCCACCGTGTCCTTGCCGTCGAAGCGCACGAACAGCTGGTTGCGGACCACGCCGCCGCCGATGTTGAAGGCGAAATCGTTCAGGTGCGCATTCGCGCCGACGGCGGCCATCAGCGACGAGACATGAACGAGATCGTCGGCGCCCGCCGTGATCTTGATATGATCGACATGAGCCTTGTCGCCGACGATCAGCTCGACCGCGGTGTTGACCTGATGGCCGGGCGAAGCCTCGTGGCTCTCCACGATCATCGCCCGTGCGCCCTCCTCGACCACCACCAGCGAGCGGGTGAACACCGAGGACGGCTGGTCGCCGGTGACGGCAAACACGAGATGGATAGGATGCTCGACGGTCGCACCCCTGGCGACGTGAATGATCGCGCCGTCGCGCATCAGCGCGGTGTTCAGCGAGACCACGCCCTCGCGCTCGGTCGGAACGACCTTGCCGAGATGGGCGGCGACCAGCGGATCGCCGGAGGCGAGCGCCTGCGCCATCGGGCGGATCGCGAGCCCCGGCGACAGATTTTGCAGGTCGGACAATTCCGGCGCGAATACGCCGTCGACGAACACGACGCGGCGGGCGTCGATGTCACCGACCAGGCGGCCTGCGTCCTTCGCCCGCGCCTTGGCGGCCGCGTCCGGCGCACCGGCCAACGGCCGCACGTCGCGAAGCAGCGCGCGCAGGTCGGTGTAGTGCCACTGCTCGATCCGCCAGCTCGGCAGGCCCAAGTCATCGAACTGCCGGAACGCCGCCTCGCGCAACGCCACGACCTTGCCGTCGCCGGGCAGCTTGGCTTTCGCCGCGGCATAGGCCTCCGCGAGCGCAAGCTCGGCGCCGGTCTTCATGGTGAGGACTTCGGCATTCATGATGCGAGCGCGGCCTCGTCCTGAAATTCGGCGTAGCCCCTCGCCTCGAGCTCCAGCGCCAGCTCCTTGCCGCCGGTTTTCACGATCCGGCCGCGCGACAGCACATGCACCACGTCGGGCACGATGTGGTCGAGCAGCCGCTGATAGTGGGTGATGACGACCATCGCCCGGTCGGGTCCGCGCAGCCGGTTGACGCCGTCGGCGACGATCTTCAGCGCGTCGATGTCGAGGCCGGAATCGGTCTCGTCGAGCACGCAGAGGCGCGGCTGCAGCAGCGCCATCTGCAGGATTTCGTTGCGCTTCTTCTCGCCGCCGGAGAACCCGACATTGACGCCGCGGCGCAGCATGTCCTGGTTGATCTCGAGCTTGGCGGCGGCGTCGCGCACCAGCTTCATGAACTCCGGCGTCGAAAGCTCGGCCTGGCCGCGGGTCTTTCTTTGCGCGTTCAGCGCGGTGCGCAGGAACGTCATGGTGGCGACGCCGGGGATCTCCAGCGGATACTGGAACGCGAGAAACAGCCCTTTCGCGGCGCGCTCGTCCGGCTCCATCGTGAGGATGTTCTCGCCGTCGAGCAGGATTTCGCCTTCGGTCGCCTCGTAGCCGGGCTTTCCCGCCATCACGTAGGACAGCGTGGACTTGCCCGAGCCGTTCGGGCCCATGATGGCGTGCACCTCGCCCTTGTTCACGGTGAGGTTCAGCCCCTTCAGGATCTGCTTGCCGTCGACTTCGACGTGCAGGTTCTTGACTTCAAGCATCGGCACTTCGTTTCGTCCTTCTCAACTCTTCTCTCTGCCGTCATCGCCGGGCTTGTCCCGGCGATCTCGCTTAGGCTGGCACGGCGCCCGCCTCATCGGGATCACCGGGTCTCGGCGCTGCGCGCCGCCCCGGTGATGACGGCGCATCACAGGCTGAAATGCGAGATGATCTCGGCAATCAGCTGGTTTTTCTTCGTTGCCTTGTCTTCGGCATCCGGCACGACAACACCGAGCGAACGTCCGTTCACGTCGATCTCGCCCTGCTCGCCGATCACCACCATCATCGCTTCCGCATACACGCCCTCTTCCGGCTTCTGCAGAAGAATGCGCCTGCCATCGAACATCGCCTGCACGCCGTGGACCCGAAGCTTGGTCGACGGCGCCAGATCGGCGTCGAAGAACTCCTTCAGGAACGCGCTCGCCGCCTCCTGGCGGGCACGGCGGCTGGCGTCGTCTTTCGCGCGCTTGGCCTCAAGCTCCGCCACCGCCTTGTCGAGCGCCGACATGAACCGTTCCCCGCCCGACGCCTAGCGCGCATCCCGGTTCAATTGAACCGGGCCGCGCGCTAGATTCTTACTTTTGCGCATGTCCTTCACGGAAAACCGGTGCCCACTTTTCCGGGACATGCGCTAGCCGACCGAGCCTTCGAGGCTGATCGAGATCAGCTTCTGCGCTTCGACCGCGAACTCCATCGGCAGCTGCTGCAGCACGTCCTTGACGAAGCCGTTGACCACCAGCGCCACCGCCTCCTCGGCGGAAAGGCCGCGCTGGCGGCAGTAGAACAGCATGTCCTCGGAGATCTTCGAGGTGGTGGCCTCGTGCTCGATCACCGCCGAGGAGTTCTTCGCCTCGATGTAGGGTACGGTGTGCGCGCCGCACTGGTCGCCGATCAGGAGCGAGTCGCAGTTGGTGAAGTTGCGCGCGCCCTTGGCGCGGCGGTGCGCCATCACCTGGCCGCGATAGGTGTTGTTGGATTTGCCGGCCGAGATGCCCTTGGAGATGATGCGGCTCGTGGTGTTCTTGCCGAGGTGCAGCATCTTCGTGCCGCTGTCGACCTGCTGGCGGCCGTTCGAAATCGCGATCGAGTAGAACTCGCCGCGGGAGTTGTCGCCGCGCAGGATGCAGCTCGGATATTTCCAGGTGATCGCCGAGCCGGTCTCGACCTGGGTCCAGGAGATCTTCGCGTTTGTGCCGCGGCAGTCGCCGCGCTTGGTGACGAAGTTATAGACGCCACCCTTGCCTTCGGCGTCGCCCGGATACCAGTTCTGCACCGTCGAATACTTGATCTCGGCGTCATCGAGCGCGACGAGCTCGACCACGGCGGCGTGGAGCTGGTTCTCGTCGCGCTGCGGCGCAGTGCAGCCTTCGAGGTAGCTCACATAGGAGCCCTTGTCGGCGATGATCAGCGTGCGCTCGAACTGGCCGGTGTTCTTCTCGTTGATGCGGAAGTAGGTCGACAGCTCCATCGGGCAGCGCACGCCCGGCGGCACGTAGACGAACGAGCCGTCGGAGAACACCGCCGAGTTGAGCGTGGCGAAGAAGTTGTCCGAGGTCGGCACCACGGTGCCGATGTACTTCTTCACCAGGTCGGGATGCTCGCGCAGCGCCTCGGAGATCGGCATGAAAATGACGCCGGCTTTCTTCAACTCGGCCTGGAAAGTGGTTGCGACCGAAACCGAGTCGAACACGGCATCGACCGCGACCTTCCGGATGCCGTTCACCGGCTGCGCCTCGCCGTCCAGCTCTTCAGGCTTTTCCTCAACCACGCCGGCGAGGATTTTCTGCTCGCGCAGCGGAATGCCGAGCTTCTCGTAGGTCCTGAGAATTTCCGGATCAATCTCGTCGAGCGACTTCGGTCCCGCCTTCTTCTTCGGCGCGGCGTAATAATAGAGGTCCTGGTAATCGATCGGCCCGTACTCTACCCGCGCCCAGCCCGGCTCCTTCATGGTGAGCCAGCGGCGATAGGCCTCGAGCCGCCACGCGAGCATCCATTCGGGCTCGTTCTTCTTGCCCGAGATGAAGCGGACGATGTCCTCGGAAAGGCCCTTCGGAGCCTTCTCGGATTCGATGTCGGTGACGAATCCGTACTTGTATTGGTCGACGTCGATGCGGCGGACCCGCTCGATCGTCTCTTGCACTGCCGGCACTTTTCCCTCCGCTCACGGGGTCAAGGCCCGTGGGTTGGATTGTCGGTTATGGTCGATTCGGTTCCCGGATGGGCTACCCCCGCCTAGGCGGCGATTTCCTGATGGTTTCCGGCCTTATATAGGCTTTTCGCGAGCTTCTCCCAAGCCTTTAGAATCGTCCCAATATCCCCATCTGTGGTTGAGTATCCGAGGCTTACACGTATTGCGCCACGGGATAGCGCCGGATCGACGCCCATGGCGGCCAGAACATGCGAGGGGGCGACCTTCCCGGACGAGCAGGCCGCCCCGGACGACACCGCGACGCCTTCCAGGTCAAAGGCAATGACGGCGGTTTCCGCCTTCATGCCGGCAACCGAAAACAGCGTGGTGTTGGGGAGCCGCGCGGCCTCCGCGCCGAAAACGACCGCCTTCGGCGCCACCGCCTTGATCCCCGCCTCGAGCTTTTCGCGCAGCCCCTCGATCCGGGCGACCTCCACGGCAAGCCCCAGCCGGGTGGCCTCGGCCGCGGCGCCGAAGCCCGCGATCCCTGCCACGTTCTCGGTGCCCGCGCGGGTGCCGCGCTCCTGGCCGCCGCCCTTGATCTGGGCATCCACCGTCAGACCGCCCCGCACGATCAGCGCGCCAATGCCCTGCAGGCCGCCGATCTTGTGCGAAGACAGCGTCATAAGATCCGCGCCCAGCGCCCTGAAATCGCAGGCAATCCGTCCCGGCCCCTGCACCGCATCGACATGGATGAGCCCGCCCGCGGCGTGGACCAGCGCGGCGGCGGCCGCGACCGGCTGAATCACGCCGGTTTCGTTGTTGGCGAGCATCAGCGATACGACCGGCCGCGACCGGCCCCTGAGCAGCCCTTCCAGCGCCGCAACATCGGCGAGACCCGCCGCAGTGACAGGGAATTCCTCGACCGCCGGAAACCGGCCGCCGCTCCGCACCGACGGGTGCTCGATCGCCGAGACGAGCAGCGTGTCGCCGAGTGCAGGTGTGAGCGCCAACGCATTGGCCTCGGTGCCGCCGGAGGTGAACACCACCTCGCGCGGGCTTGCACCAACCAGAGCCGCGACCTTTTCGCGTGCCTCTTCGACGAGGCGGCGCGCGGCGCGCCCGGGGGCGTGCACCGACGACGGGTTGCCGGTGACCTCGAGCGCCGCGACAACCGCGGCCCTGGCCTCCGGCCGCAAGGGCGCGGTCGCGTTCCAGTCGAAATAGGCGGACGTGGGCGCAGACATGGGCATTGCTTTGAAATCCGGACCTTCCAGATAACCAATCACTCACTCGAGCGACGAGCCGGCAGAGCCAAGCCCCTGACCGTGCTCATTTTACTTGCTTTTTGCACCCGGGATCATGTTAGAACCCGCCGCCCGACCGGGCGGCCTTCGCCTTCGGCCCGCTGCGCCGAAAACGTTGCAGTTTCAGCAAGAGTTTCGGTCAGTTACGTGCGCCCACCCTTGGCGTCAAGCGCGCGCCCCCAATCCCCTCCGGCGAGCGGCCGAAGCGCCGTCGGAACAGTGTCGATCGAGGTTTGAAAAATGCCCGAGGTCATCTTCACCGGACCCGCAGGCCGCATCGAAGCCCGCTACCACCCCGCGCCGAAGAAGAACGCCCCGATCGCCATCGTGCTGCACCCGCATCCGCAGTTCGGCGGCACGATGAACCACCAGATCATCTACCAACTCTATTACGCGTTCGTGCATCGCGGCTTTGCCGCGATCCGCTTCAACTTCCGCGGCGTCGGCCGGAGCCAAGGCTCGTTCGACCACGGCACCGGGGAACTGTCCGACGCGGCCTCCGCGCTCGACTGGGCGCAGTCGATCAACCCGGAGGCACGCTCCTGCTGGATCGCCGGCTTCTCGTTCGGCGCCTGGATCGGCATGCAGCTTTTGATGCGCCGCCCCGAGATCGAAGGCTTCATCTCGGTCGCGCCGCCGGCGAACCTCTACGACTTCTCGTTCCTCGCCCCCTGCCCGTCGTCCGGCCTGATCGTGCACGGCGACAAGGACGCGGTGGTGCCGCACAAGGACGTCACCGGCCTGGTCGACAAGCTCAAGACCCAGAAGGGCATCGTCATCGACCAGAAGGTGATCGTCGGCGCCAACCACTTCTTCGACGGCAAGATCGAGCCGCTGATGCAGTCGGTCAGCGAGTATCTCGACAAGCGCCTGAACGTGGAGCGCAAGCCCGACGCCGAATAGGCGTCACGAGCGCGCACAAGCCGGTCGAGTCTCTCGGCAGGTCGCGCGGGGCTGTCCTGAAGTTCTGAAATTTTCCTGAAATTTGCGTGCATGGGGCCACAAGCAAGGGCCCGGCATTGACGGTTCAATCAACCCCGCACTAGCGTCGCCTTGAAATGCCATTTGCGCCATTCGCAAATGACCGGGGGCGGGCTGTGAAATCGAAATGGTTGTGCGGCGTTGCCGGCGCCGCGTTGATTGCAAGTGCGACGTCGCTGCGCCCCGCGAACGCGCAACCCGCAGTCAACTGGACCGGCTTCTACGCGGGCTTCTATGCCGGCGGTGTCTGGGGCCGATCGGAGGCCAGCACGAACCTCAATTGCGGCGTTGCGCCCGCCGGCACTGTCTATATCTGCGACAACACCGGCGCCGGCGCCGCAAGTGCTGCGGCCATCAATGCAAGCGGCAGTGGCAAGATCAGCGACAGCGCTTTCACCGGCGGCATGCAGATCGGCTACCTGTGGCAGTTCGGCACCGTCGTCTATGGCCTCGAGACCGATTTCGGCGCTTTCAACCTGAGCGGATCGCGGCGGGGAACCGGGGCGTTTCCCGATGGCGGCGCATCGGGCATCCTAGGCGGCTCCAGCTACACGATATCTTCGTCCTTCGACACCGACTGGCTGTTCACCTTCCGCGGCCGCGTCGGCACCGTGTTGCCGTCAAATCTGCTGGCCTATGTCACCGGTGGCCTGGCCGTGACCAGGCTCAACGTTTCATTCGCCTATAGCGACAACGCCGGTACGCCCTCGGGGATCGGCAGCGGCAGCGCTTCAGGGGTGAAGACCGGCTGGACCGTCGGCGCGGGGCTTGAATGGGCCGTGAGCCCCCGGCACGGCTTGCAGGGAGCCGTCGATTTCGGCGTACGACGAAGCCACAATGGACGGGCCATGAACAGCTGGTTCGACCGCATCCTGTTCTATGCCCGGACCCAGCCGGAGACGCCTGCCCTCATTGCCGAGGACCGCGTCGTCACCTTCGGCATGCTCGGCGCGGGCATCGAGCGGTGTGCCGGACACATCGCGGCGATGAACGTGCCGTGCGACGCGCCGGTCGCGGTCGTGACCGGCGATCCGATCCGCCATCTGACGCTATGCCTTGGGCTGATCCGCTGCGGCATCGTCTCCACCTCGCTCGACGCCGCGCAGCTTAATTCCCCAGGCATGACGCTCGCCGCCGTGATCGGCGACGAAAAGGTCAGGCCCGCCGTCGAACCCAGGCATCGCTTTGTGAGCCTCGAGCAGTGCTTTGAAACCGAGCCGCTCGGGATCGCGAACATGCCTGCGGGCTTCACCGACGGCAGCAGTATCTGTCGCGTGAACCTGACCTCGGGCTCGACCGGAGAGCCCAAGGTCATCAGGCACTCGCTCGAGGACATCGGCCGTCGCACCGAGGCCATCGTCCGGTTCGACTGGAAGCGCGCGCTCTGCCTGCCGGGCCTCAGCTCGAGCTGGGGCTTCTGGACGGCGTGCATGCCGCTGGCGTTTGGCGGCGCGACCTGCTTCTCGGGCTCGCCGTTCCAGTCGCTGCGCATGATCGAGCTGTTCGCCATCGAATATGTGACGGCCTCGACCGAGCAACTGTTGGCGCTGACCCGCGCCGCCAGGACCTCTGCATCCCGCTTGACCAGCCTTCGCTTCGTCGAGATCGCCGGCAGCGCACCGACCCGCGCGCTGATCGAGAGCGCGATGAGCCATGTCTGCAAGGACATCTATTGCAAGTACGGCGCATCGGAATCCGGCCCCATGTCGTTTGCCCATGCGCGCGAGATCTGGCCGCGTCCCGACTACGCCGGACATGTCCTGCCGAGCATGGAGGTCGCGGTGGTCGATCGCGACGGCCGGGCCTGCCCGTCCGACACGATCGGCCTGATCCGGTGCCGGACCAACCCACGCGGCGAGTCCGGCAAGACCCCGCCGCCGTGGATCGAGATCGGCGACGCCGGCTGGATCGCGGCGGACGGCAAGCTGCACGTGGCCGGCCGCGCGGCCGATGTCGCGCTTGGCGCTCAGGCGAGCACGATCCCGCCGCTGTCTCCGGTGACCGAGGCCGAGCACATCTTGCGGCTGGAATGGGACGCGGCCGACGCCGCGGCCACGCTGTTGGGACATTCCGTCAGCGGGACGCAGATCGGCATCGCCACGGTCGACTGCAGGGACGCCAGCGCCGAGAAGCTGGAAGCGCTGATGCGGGCCCGCGAATTCGATTGCACGATCCGCCTGCTCCCGATGCCAGCCATCCCGCGGCTCGCGAGCGGCAAGATCGACCGCCGGCAATTGCAGACGCTGATCGCGGCACGGAGTGGTCCGCACCACATGGCGACAGGACGGCCCTACACGATCCGACTGAACTGATGCGACCGCGCGACGTCGTCGCTGCATAACGGCCCGCTCCTGCTGGGCGGCGGTGTCCGCTCCCGCTATCATTTCGCGATGAAGCGGCGGACCGCGTTCACGCTGACGGCGCTCCTGGCGGGGATGGCGATCGTTGCCGTCGCCGGCGCACGCTATCTCACGGCCGTTCCGGGCCAGTCGCACCAGGGCGTCCTGCCGCCGTCGAGCGATGCGGAGACGGCGACCGCGGCGCGGCTTTTGACTCACATCCGCGCGGTCGCCAGCAAGCCGCACAACATCGAGCACTATGACGAGTTGGAGAAGTCGGCGCGCTACATTGAGGATACGCTGAGCGCGCTCGGCTATCGGCCGGTGCCGCAGGTCTACGAGGTCGAAGGCCGTACGGTCCGCAACATCGAGGCGGTGATCGAGCCGGCCCGTCCGGATGCCGCCACCAGGACCATCGTGGTCGGCGCGCATTACGACTCGTACGACGACACGCCCGGCGCCAACGACAACGGCAGCGGCACCGCCGCAGTCCTCGAACTGGCCCGCCTGCTGGCCGACCTGCGCAACACCGGCGACAAGCGGATCCGCCTCGTGCTGTTCGTCAACGAGGAGCCGCCGTACTTCCAGACGCCGGACATGGGCAGCCACCGCTACGCAAAACTGCTGGCGGAGCGGCGCGAACCGGTGATCGGCATGATCTCGCTCGAAACGCTCGGCTGTTTCCTCGACTATCCGGGCAGCCAGAAATATCCGCCGCCGCTCGGCCTGCTCTATCCGAGCAAGGGCGATTTCGTCGCCTTCGTCGCCATGACCGGCTCGCGCGAGCTGATGCAGAGCCTGATCGGCTCGTTCCGGAAACACACCCAATTCCCGAGCGTCGGCGGTGTCGCGCCGGGCTTCGTGCCCGGCATCGACTGGTCCGACCACTGGTCGTTCGAGGAATTCCGCTATCCGGCGGTGATGATCACCGACACTGCGTATTTCCGCTATCCGCACTACCACAAGGTGACCGACACGCCGGACAAGGTCGACGTCGGCAAGCTCGCGCGGATCGCCCACGGCGTCGCGCGGGTGATCCGCGAGATGGCCGGGCCGGACTGGCCGGCCGCCGCCTCCGCGAGCCGCTGATCCAATCTGTGGCAGGCGGATGGGCCGCGTTCACGCCAAGGGACCCCCACAGGCTGACACCGTTGAATCCGGTACCGGACCTGTTACACCACCCGCTCAGCAGAGGATAAGGCCGGGTCAAGCCCCGCGAGTGCCCAAATGAGCGCTTACAAATCCGATTTTCTTCATGTTTTGGCCGAGCGCGGCTTCATCCATCAGGTGTCGGAGCCGGAAGCGCTCGACCAACTCGCCAAGTCGCAGCCGATCACCGCCTATATCGGCTTCGACTGCACGGCGCCCTCGCTGCACATCGGCTCGCTGCTGCCGATCATGATGCTGCACTGGATGCAGCAGACCGGCCACCGGCCGATCGCGCTGATGGGCGGCGGAACCACGCGCGTCGGCGACCCGTCCGGCAAGGACGAGAGCCGCCGCATCCTGACCGACGAGATGATCAACCAGAACCTCATTGGCATCCGCGCGATCTTCGCCAAGTTCCTGAAGTTCGAGGGTGCGGGCGGCAACGCCATCATGGCGAACAACGCCGACTGGCTGAACACGCTCAACTACATCGACTTCCTGCGCGACGTCGGCCGGCACTTTTCCGTCAACCGCATGTTGTCGTTCGACTCGGTGAAGATGCGGCTCGACCGGCAGCAGGAGCTGTCGTTCCTCGAATTCAACTACATGATCCTGCAGGCCTACGACTTCGTCGAGCTGAACAAGCGCACCGGCTGCGTGCTGCAGATGGGCGGCTCCGACCAGTGGGGCAACATCGTCAACGGCATCGACCTCGGCCGCCGCATGTCGAACGTGCAGCTGTTCGCGCTGACCGCGCCGCTGATCACCACGAGCTCGGGCGCCAAGATGGGCAAGACCGCGGCGGGCGCCGTGTGGCTCAACGCCGACATGGTGAGCCCCTACGACTACTGGCAATACTGGCGCAACACCGAGGACGGCGACGTGTCGCGCTTCCTCAAGCTGTTCACGGTGCTGCCGCTCGACGAGATCGCCCGCTTGGCCGCGCTGCAGGGCTCGGAGATCAACGAGGCCAAGAAGGTGCTCGCGACCGAAGCGACCGCGCTGGTGCACGGCCGCGCCTCAGCCGAGGAGGCCGCAGGCACCGCACGCAAGACCTTCGAGGAAGGCGCGCTGGCCGAGAGCCTGCCGACGGTGGAAATCTCCAGCGCCGAGCTGCAGAACCTCGGCGTGCTCGTGGCCTTCGTGAAGGCCGGCCTCGTCGCGTCGAACGGCGAGGCACGCCGCCAGATCAAGGGCGGCGGGCTCAAGGTCAACGACGCGACCGTGACCGACGAGAAGATGGTGCTGACCCCCGCGGCACTGACGCCCGAGGGCGTCATCAAGCTGTCGCTCGGCAAGAAGCGGCATGTTTTGATCAAGCCGCAGTAGCGGACCGCAATCGCAAATTGCGGTTGTACTGACGCGCGTCGGCAGCTACCAATGGAGCAACGACAAGCTTCAGGGGGAAGCGCCGATGCCATCCACGCGCCCAGCGTCCCGCCGGCTCATTGGGACTATCGCTGTTGCCGCCGCAACATTCGCCGCCTTGCCCGCCTTCGGCCAGTCGCCGGTGCAGCTCGCAGCGCAGTGGCCCGACCGCCCCGTGCGATTGCTGGTCCCGGTCGGCGCCGGCGGCGCGGCCGACACGCTGTCGCGCAATCTTTCGAGCGGCTTTCCCCTGTTCGCCAACGGCCAGCCGCTGATCGTGGAGAACCGCCCCGGCGCGGGCGGCACGCTGGCCGCGGCCGCGGTCGCGCGCGAGAAGCCGGACGGCTACACGCTGTTCCTCGCCGAGGTCGGGCCCAATGCGGTCTCGCACACGCTCACGTCGAAGCTGCCGTACGATCCGGCGACCGCGTTCACGCCGATCATTCATCTCGTCAACCTGCCGGCGGTGGTGCTGATCCGCCCGACGCTGCCGCACAAGACGCTCGGCGAGTTCGTCGCGGCGGCGAAGCAGCAGCCCGGCAAGTTCAATTATGCCTCCGCAGGTCTCGGCAACTGGACGCATCTGTTCATGGCCTATCTCAACAGCCAGGCCGGGATCGACCAGGTGAACGTCGTCTACCGTTCGGGCGCGGAGATGCTGACGGCGCTTCTGAAGGACGAAGCCGACACCGCCATCATCACCGTCTCGACGTCATTGGGCCAGATCAAGGAAGGCAAGATCCGGGCGCTGGCCGGCGCCGCGATGCGGCCGATGCCGCAACTGCCGGACACGCCGCCGGCCGGGCGCACGGTCCCGGGCTTCGACGTCGCGGTCTGGCACGGCATTGCCGCGCCGGCCGGCATGGACCCGGCGCTCACCGAGCGCATCAACGCCGTGTTCAACGCCATCCTCAGGGCGCCCGAGGTCCGCACCAACATCGCCGAGCGTCAGGCCGCCGACATCGTTGCAGGCACGCCTGCGCAATTCGACGCATTCATCAAGGGCGAGTTGAAGCGCTGGCCGGAGGTGGTCAAGGCCGCGGGCATCAAGCCGCACGGCTGGGAAGTCAGGTTAACGAGGCGATTTTGCTGATTTTGCGTTGACGGCGAGCCGATGATTCCCTCGGTGCT
>JAIESI010000107.1 GCA_019746135.1 Xanthobacteraceae bacterium | reverse complement strand
CGAACTTCCAGCCTCGTCGCTGACGTTGCAAAACGCACCCAATCCACAAAAAAAAGGCGTTTCGAGACAGAAACTAGCTAGCCGGCCGCGGCCTGCGCCTGGCGCAACGCGCTGCGCTTCGAGACCAGCGCCGCCCCGACCACGCCGATGGCGACGACCGCGATCATGATGGTGCAGATCGCGTTGATCTCCGGCTTCACGCCGAGCCGCACCTCCGAATAGATCCGCATCGGCAGCGTGGTCGCCCCGGGTCCGGTGGTGAAGCTCGCGATCACCAGATCGTCGAACGAGAGCGTGAAGGCGAGCATCCAGCCCGCCGCCACCGCCGGAAAGATCAGCGGCAGGGTCACGACCATGAAGGTCTTCAGCGGCGGACAGCCGAGGTCCATCGCCGCCTCTTCGAGGCTGCGGTCGAAGCTGACGAGCCGCGACTGCACCACCACCGTGACGAAGCTCATCGTCACCGTGGTGTGGGCGATCGCCACCGTCCAGAAGCCGCGGTCGGTGTTGATGGCGACGAACAGCAGCAGCAGCGACAGCCCGGTGATCACCTCGGGCATCACCAGCGGCGCATAGATCATGCCCGAGAACGCGGTGCGTCCGCGAAACCGGCCGGCCCGCACCAGCGCCACCGCGGCAAGCGTGCCGAGCACGGTCGCGAGCGTCGCCGACAGCGCCGCGATCCGGAGGCTGTTCCAGGCGGCCTCCAGCATCGCGCTGTCGCTGAGCAGCGCCACGTACCAGCGGATCGACCAGCCGCCCCAGACCGTCACCAGCCGCGAGGCGTTGAACGAATAGATCACCAGGATGGTGATCGGCAGGTAGAGGAACGCCAGGCCCAGCGCCACCGAGACGACGTTGAAGGGGGACAGACCCTTGCGCATCAGCGCTCCTCCAGGTCGCGCAGTTGCAGGCGCTGATAGATCATGATCGGCACGAGGAGGACGATCAGCAGCGCGATGGCGACGGCGGCCGCGACCGGCCAGTCCTTGTTCTGGAAGAACTCGGTCCACAGCGTCTGGCCGATCATCAGGGCGTTCGAGCCGCCGAGCAGGTCCGGAATGACGAACTCGCCGGCGATCGGGATGAAGCACAGGAGCGCCCCGGCCGCCGCACCAGGCAGCGACAGCGGCAGCGTGACCAGCCAGAACCCCTTCCAGCGCGGGCAGCCGAGATCGGCGGCCGCCTCGAGCAGCGTGTCGTCCATCTTCTCCAGGCTGGCATAGAGCGGCAGCACCATGAACGGCAGGTACGAATAGACCATGCCGATGACGATCGCGGTGTCGGTCGCGAGCCACACCAGCGGCGCCTTGACGATGCCGAGCGCGATCAGCGTGTCGTTGAGCAGCCCCTCGCGCTGCAGGATGACCACCCAGGCATAGATGCGGATCAGGAACGCGGTGAGGAACGGCAGGAACACCGCCATCACCAGCACCGGCTGCGCGCGCCGCGGCGAACGGGCGATGCCGTAGGCGATCGGATAGCCGATCACGAGCAGGATCGAGGTCGCGACCGCGGCGAAGAGGACGCTGCGGAAATAGGACTTCAGGTAGATCGTGTCGGAAGCGAGTATCTTGTAGCTCTCGAGCGTCAGCCCCGAGAAGAACTCCTTCAGTCCCTCGATCCCCGCGGACACATCCAGCGTCGGCGCATAGGGCGGCTGCGCGATCACGGTCTGCGAAAAGCTGATCTTCAGCACGATCAGGCACGGCACGAGGAACAGCACCGCAAGCCACAGCGCCGGAATGAGAATGACGAGCTTCTGCCCGGGGCTGGTGCGCGGGCGCGGCGGCATCGGCGGAGGCGGGTCGGTCATCGCGTCAGCACCACGCCGGCTTCGGCCTTGAAGTTCAGCCAGACACGGTCGCCGATCGCGACCCCCGCGGCCTTGCGCTCGCGATTGACGACGGCGGCCTTCATGTCGACGCCGTTGTCGAGCCTGATCTTGTAGATCGAGGTGCCGCCGAGATAGCCGATCTCCGAGACGCGGCCCTCGAGCGAATTTTCCGCGCCGGCGATCGGCGCCTTGCCGTCGAGCTCGATCTTCTCAGGCCGCAGCGCCACCCAGACATGGGTGCCCGGCGCGAGGTCGGCCTTGTGCGCCACGCCGATGCGGCCCCCCGCCACGCTCTCGATCATGGCATGGCCGATGCCGGACGAGGTGACGCGCCCCTCCAGCAGGTTGACGTCGCCGATGAAGCCCGCGACCCAGCGCGAGTTCGGCTGCTCGTAGACCTCGCCGGGGGGACCGACCTGCACCAGACGCCCGCTGTTCATGACGCCGATGCGGCCTGCGAGCGCCATCGCCTCCTCCTGGTCGTGGGTGACGACGACGAAGGTCAGGCCGAGCCGCTTCTGCAGCGCCATCAGCTCGAAACGCGTTTCCTCGCGGAGCTTGCGGTCGAGCGCCGACAGCGGCTCATCGAGCAGCAGCACCTTGGGCCGCTTGGCGAGGGCGCGGGCGAGCGCGACGCGCTGGCGCTGGCCGCCGGAGAGCTGGTGCGGGCGGCGCTCGCCGAGGCCCTCGAGCCGCACCAGCGCCAGCATCTCGTTGACGCGCGTTGCGATCTCGGCCGAAGGCATCGCGTCCTGCTTGAGGCCGAAGGCGATGTTGCCCGCGACCGATAGATGCGGAAACAGCGCATAGCTCTGGAACATCATGTTGACCGGCCGCTGGTGCGGCGGCACGCCGGAGATGTCCTCGCCATCGAGCAGCACGCGGCCCTCGCTCGGCCGCTCGAAGCCCGCCAGCATCCGCAGCAGCGTGGTCTTGCCGCAGCCCGAAGGGCCGAGCAGCGCGAAGAACTCGCCTTCGCGAATGTCGAGAAGAACGGAGTCGACCGCGACAAAGCCGCCGAAGCGCTTGCTCACCGTGTCGAACTGCACCAGGGGCCGCGCCGCAGACGCAGGCTGCGGCGGTGGCGGCGCAGGCGCTGCGGCAGGTTGCCGGTCGGCCGCATCGCGGCCGAATGGATTGTCGTCGCTCATGGCCCGACACGCTAATGGTGCCGGGCAGCGGGCTCAACTGACGAATGCAGGCGGGATGCGGCGCGCGCCGTCAATTCACAGGAGGACGATCTTTTTCTCGATGACTTCGCCGCTGCCCGCGCTTGCCGGGCGGGCCGGAAACGTCCGCGACGCCGCCACCGGGCGATTGGCGCCGGGCTGGGCATCCTTCGGCGGCCTGGCGGGCTTCTGTGCCGACGCAGGGCGCCCTTCGTCGCGATTGAACAGCGTGCGCGGCGCCGGGCCGTAATAATTGTCGAGCGTGATGAACGGCCGCGGAACCGTCAGGATCGCGGCGATCCGCTCATGCAGCGCCCGGGTCGACACCGGCTTGAGCAGGTACTCGTGCGCACCGAGCTTGGCCGCCTCGACCACGCGCCAGCGGTCGCCGTGGCCGCTGAGCATGATGATCGGCACGTCCGGGAACGGGAATGGGCGGCGAGCGGACCATGCGCACGAACGCCGCGCCATCGAGCCCCGGCATTTCCCAGTCGACGATGACGATGTCGGGGTGGTGCCGGCAGATCATCTCGAGGCCGGCGTGGCCGTCTTCGGCCTCGAAGATGGTCTTCGTGCCGATGGCGAGCAGCATGGTGCGGACGACCTTGCGCATGTACTGCTCGTCGTCGACGACGAGAACCTTCATGGTCTCGATGGTCTGCTGCAACGATCTGTTCGGTGGCTGTTCCATGGTGCGACCGCATCCTGCGGGATGTACACGCCCGACGATCCTTTGATGCGATTGGACCATCGTCCGATTGAATTCGCGTCAAACTTGTCGGCAAATTTGCGGGTCCGGCCGCAACGGTTCGTTAATGCTGCCGGGTCAGCACGCGGCGCACCGCCTCCTGCCAGCCGGCCCATTTGCGGGCGCGCGTCGCACTGTCCATGGCCGGCTCGAACCGCCGGTCGAGCCGCCAGGTCTTCGAGAAACCGGCGGGATCGGGACAGACGCCGGCCCTGAAGCCGGCGAGGTAGGCGGCGCCGAGCGCCGTGGTCTCCATCACCACCGGCCGATCGACCGCCGCACCGAGGATATCGGCCAGGAACTGCATCGTGATGTCGCTTGCGGTCATGCCGCCGTCGACGCGCAGAACCGTATCCGCGGCCACGGGCCAGTCGGCCCGCATCGCTTCGAGCAGGCCGCGGGTCTGATAGCCGACCGCCTCGAGCGCCGCCCGGGCGATCTCCGCCGGACCGGAGTTTCGCGTCAGGCCGAACAGCGCGCCGCGCGCATCCGCATCCCAATGCGGCGCGCCGAGCCCGACGAAGGCCGGCACCAGATAGACCTGCTCGGCGGGATCGGCCTTCTGCGACAGCGCGTTGACGTCGGGCGCCTGCTCGATGATGCGAAGCCCGTCGCGCAGCCACTGCACCGCCGCGCCGGCGATGAAGATTGCGCCCTCCAGCGCATAGGTGCGCTTGCCGTCGAGCTGATAGGCGATGGTGGTGAGGAGGCGATTGCGCGAACGCACCGGCTCCGCGCCGGTGTTGAGCAGGGCAAAACAGCCGGTGCCGTAGGTCGACTTCATCATGCCGGGCGTGAAGCAGCCCTGCCCCACGGTCGCCGCCTGCTGGTCGCCGGCGATGCCGAGAATCTTGATGGCGCCGCCGAACAGCCCGGGCTGCGTCTCGCCGAACTCGGCGGCGCAGTCGCGCACCTGCGGAAGCAGCGCCGACGGCACGCCGAAGATCCGGCACAGGTCCTCGTCCCATTCGCCACGGCGAATGTCGAACAGCATGGTGCGCGCGGCGTTGCTGGCGTCGGTCGCGTGCACCTTGCCGCCGGTCAGCCGCCAGAGGAGAAACGCGTCCACCGTGCCGAAGGCAAGCGAGCCCCGTGCCGCCGCGGCATGTGCCGCCGCGACATTGTCGAGCAGCCAGGAAATCTTGGTGGCGGAAAAATACGGATCGAGCACGAGGCCGGTTTTGTCGGCAACCGCCTTCTCGTGCCCCGCCGCGCGCAGCGAAGCGCAAGCCTCCGCCGTCCGGCGGTCCTGCCAGACGATCGCGTTGTGAATGGGCTTGCCGTTCGCACGGTCCCAGACGATCGCCGTCTCGCGCTGGTTGGTGATGCCGATTGCGGCGACGTCCTCTGCGGCGATCTTTGCCTTGGCCATCGCCTCGCGCACGGTTGCGACGACGCCGGTCCAGATTTCCTCCGGGTCGTGCTCGACCCATCCCGGCGCGGGATAGATCTGCGTCAGTTCCTGCTGCGCGGTCGCAACCGGCGCGAGCCTTGCGTCGAACACGATGGCGCGTGTCGATGTGGTGCCCTGGTCGATGGCGATGAGGTGGGTCAATTCGCGTATCCAGTTTGCCAGCTAGCTTGCCGACTGCACCATGAACCGCGCAAGCAGTTCCTTCTCGCCCGGCGCGACCTTCAGCCCGAGCTTGCTGCGCCGCCACAGGATGTCGTCGGCGGTGCGGGCCCACTCCTCTTTCATCAGGTAGCGCGCTTCCGCGGCGCTGAGCGGGCCGAAGAACGGCGCGATGTCCTCGCGCTTTTTGGCTTGCCCAAGCACCCGCTCGACGCGCGTGCCATAGGCGCGCACCAGCCGCCACGCCTCGGGCTCGTCCAGAAACGGCCAGGCCCGCAAGGTCTGCGACACCCGGATTCCGATCGCGTCCCACAGGAAGTCGCCGCCCGGCAGCGGCGACTTCGCGGTCCAGCGCCGGCGGGTCTGGAAAAAGTGCGCGATGGCGTCGACCGCTTCCTCGGCGAGCCTGCGGTGCGTGGTGATCTTGCCGCCGTAGACCGTGAGCACCGGCGCCACGCCATAGCGCTCGTCGAGCACCAGGTGATAGTCGCGCGTCACGTCCTCCGCCGCGTCCTTGCCGGCGCTCTCGTCATAGAGCGAGCGCACGCCGGCAAACGCCCAGACCACCTGATCGGGCTCGACCGGCTGGCGGAAATAGTCCTTCACCGCACGGCACAGATACATCACCTCGTCGGCGCTCGGCGCGACCGAGTCGAGCGGGCCGGTGAAGTTCTCGTCGGTGGTGCCGATCAGCGTGAAGTCGTCGGCAAACGGCAGCGCGAATATGATGCGCTGGTCGGTGTTCTGGAAGATATAACCGCGGTCGTGGTCGAACACCTTCGGCACGACGATGTGGCTGCCCTTGGCGAGCCGCAGCGGCGGCGTGCCCTCCATCCGCAGGATCGTCTCGGACACGACGCCGGCCCACGGCCCCGTGGCGTTCACCAGAGCACGCGCGGTCACGACGTCACGGCGGCCCTGCACGTTGAGAATGAGCCGCCATTCGTCCTCGCGCTCGGCGCGGGTCACCCGGGTGCGGGTGCGGATCACGGCACCGCGCTCGGCGGCGTCGACGGCGTTGAGCACCACCAGCCGCGAATCGTCGGCCCAGCAGTCGGAATATTCGAAGCCGTAGGTGAACTTCCGGAACAGCGGCTGGCCGGTCACGTGATGGGTGAGGTCGAGGCCCCTCGCGCCGGGCAGAATTTTTCGCGCGCCGAGCCAGTCATAGAGGAACAGACCGATCCGCAGCACGATCGGCGAGCGGGGCCCCGGGATCGCCGGCAGCACGAAGCGCATCGGCCGGATCACGTGCGGCGCGGTCTTGAGCAGCACCTCGCGCTCGGTCAGCGCCTCGCGCACCAGGCGGAACATGCCGTGCTCGAGATAGCGAAGGCCGCCGTGAATGAGCTTGGTCGAGGCCGACGAGGTGCCCGAGGCGAGGTCGTTCTGCTCCAACAGCACCACGCGCAGGCCGCGGCCCGCCGCGTCGCGGGCGATGCCGGCGCCGTTGATGCCGCCGCCGATGATGGCGAGATCGTAGTCGGGCATGTTGCCTTGTGACTCTGGCGCCTTTTTCCGGAGCCCCGTGATTCGCTGCAAAGCACAATGCGCGGGCGGCGCGGCGGGCTCAAGCTGTGTTATCGTTTTGCCGCAATCCGTGAACTCCGGCGTTGGGGAGGCCCGATGAAATGGCTTCTGGCACTGCTTGCGGTCCTGGTCGCGGCAAACGCGCCCGCGGCCGCGCAGGATTCGGTCGCCCAGTTCTACAAGGGCCGGCAGGTCACCGTGGTGGTCGGCTCCTCGCCGGGCGGCGGCTACGACATCTACGCCCGGCTGCTCGCCCGCCACATGGGCAAGTACATCCCCGGCAATCCGAGCATGATCGTCACCAACATGCCGGGCGCGGGCAGCAACGCCGCGGTCGCGCATGTCTACAACGTGGCGCCGAAGGACGGCACCGTCATCGGCGCGCCGCAGAACAGCGCCATCATGGACGCACTGTTCGACATCCTGCTCGGCAATGCGCGCCGGCTGCGCCACGATGCGAGCAAGCTCATTCACATCGGCTCGGCCACCACCGACCACTATGTCTGCATCGCCCGCGCCGACGCGCCGGTCAAAAGCTTCAGGGAAGCGCTGAGCAAGGAGCTGCTGATCGGAGCAAGCCAGCCCGGCACATCGACGCGCGACTATCCGGCCATGCTCAACAACACGACCGGCGCCAGGATCCGCCAGGTCAGCGGCTATCCCGGCACGCGCGAGATCACGCTCGCGATCGAAAAGAACGAGGTGCAGGGGCTGTGCGGCTTTTCCTGGTCGAGCCTCAACGCGCAAAAGCCCGACTGGGTGAAATCCGGCTTCATCCGCGTCATCGTGCAGGAGCACGACAAGGGCAATCCCGATATCAACCGGATGGGCGTACCGCTCGCCGTCGACTTCGCGACCTCGCCGGAGAACCGCCGGATCATGGAGCTGGTCTACTCGTCGGAAACCTTCGGCCGGCCGTATATGCTGGCGCCCGACATTCCGGCCGACCGGGTCGCGGCGCTGCGCAAGGCGTTCATGGAGACGATGAAGGACCGCGAGCTGCTGGCGGAGGCGCAGCGGATCGGGCTTGCCATCGATCCGATCTCCGGCGAGGACCTGCAGGACCTGGCGGCAAAGATCTTCGCGACCCCCACCGGTTTCGTCGAGAAGACCAAGGATGCGCTGGTGTACCGCGCGCCATAGTTCGGATCAAAGATCGCGCGTCCTCCGCTCCACCGCCCGCTCCCAGACCCGGTCGCGATCCATGTCGAAGATGAGCGGGAGATCGAACGGTGTCGTGTACCAGGAGTTCCGCTTCAACTCGCCTTCCAGCTGGCCCGGACCCCAGCCGGCATAGCCGAAGACCAGCATGAACTTCTTCGGGCCGTTTCCGGCGGCGATGTCGCGGATGATTTCCTTGGTCGCGGTCACGGCGACGGTGCCGTTGACGTCGATGATGCCGGCGCGGCGATAGTCGGTGGTGTGCAGGATGAAGCCGAGCTCCGGCTGCACCGGGCCGCCGAGATAGAGCGGCAGATCGCCGGTCACGCCTTCGCCGCTGTCGCCGAGATCCTGCAGGATGCGCGACAGCTTCTGGTCACCGGCCGGACGGTTGATGATCAGGCCCATCGCGCCGTCCTTGTTGTGGCGGACCATGAGGATGACGGTCTCGCGAAACCGCGGATCGCCCATCTCCGGCGTCGCGACCAGGAACTGGCCGGTCAGGAACTGCCCCTGCGGCGCGTCGACGGTGGCCGGCGCAGCCCCGAACAGCGCGGCAGGCGCGAGCAGCGCCGCAAACGTCACGAGCAACCGCAGCAGACAGAGCATGGACACGGCTTCACCGCCAGACGCATTGGGATCGGTGCCGGCGCCTATTCAAAACACATTATGGCCGGGCGTCGAGGCTGCAATGCCCTCGACCGCCCGATCCACTTGGATGCCGAGGCCATCACCGGTCAGCCAGCCCTTCAAAAATCGGCGGGACCCAATTCGTAGGAGCCCTTGCCGCCGCGCCGATAGACCTTGGCCGCGGCCGCGCAGATCCTGTCGCGATTCGAATCAAACGCGCGGAGCAGCTCGTCCTCCTCTGGCCTCAGACCTGGCTGAAGCCGCCGCAACGCATCCGCCATGACGAAGAACGAGGTTTCGATTGCGCTGTCATACCCCCAGAACCGGACGGCGCACCGCGTCGAATCGTAGCTGCGGCTGAGGTTCGGAAAACTCAGGGCCGCGGCGCGGTTTGCTTTCGGCCATCGCATCGGTGTCAGGAGAGTTGAGTTTCGGGCTGCCTCGAGCGACGCAACTCGCTTTCGAAGGCAATACGCTCGTACTTTTCGGAAGCGCTCTTGATGCGATAGCGCGGATCGTCCGGACTGGCGTCAGTCGCGGGCAGAAGGTTGCGAATTTCATAGGCACCGCGCGCTGAAGGCCGGAGCGTCAGGTGAATGAGGTCGACGAATTGGCCGATCATGAATTTATGCATCGTGCGGCATCCTTACTCGGGTGGCTTAAATCGGTTCAATCGCCGCCTGGGTCTTGCCGCGGATGGCCGCGGCTCTCGCAAGACGCGCCAGCACCACCATGAGCGCCGACATCAAAGCTCTTTGGTCTGCATTCAGTTCTTTCATTGAGCGAGCGCGATCGGGGGCCGGTCTCCAGTATCCTGCGCGGATGTGTCGCTGGGCCGTCCGCTCTTGTGCTCGAATTGTCGCGCTGTTGGACAGCAATATCGGCTTTCCGAGGCTCTGATTACAAGGAACTTATGATGCAATCGCGCAATAGGCCGGAATTCTGTCCGGTTTCTCTGGTTTCCGCGCCATTCGATCTTATGTAGTACTATATCGTTTGAGATGCTCCGCCCCGATCGGGCTGTATTTTCGGAATTCACATTGAATTCTGCGAAGGCCCGGTGACGGCGGCCGCCAATCCGGGCCGCATCTCCTGACAGCAATCGACAAGTGGAGCAGGACCGCATTCGAGGTGCCCTCGAACGCCAACCGCCAGGAGCACCCGATGCCGCAACAAGCCCAGACCGTCGCGCAAACCGCCATGCGCAATGAAAAAGGATTCGATTACAAGGCTCCGGCGGAGTTGTTTCCGAGCCGCGTCAAGATCGGCCGAGCCCGGATCGGTTACAGGCGATTTGCCTCAGCCGCCGAGGCGTTGCGCTTTGCCGTGGAGGAAACACCGGCGTCCGCACTCCTTGGCGCGTATATCGAGGTCAAGGAGGCGCGGGTCGACATGCGCGAAGCGCAACGTCTCTACGACAGCCCCGCCTATCCGCTCAAGCGGAAGCCGAAAGCCGCAGTTTCCAGCGCCTCCACCCAGAAAACAAAGACTGCCGCCGCGGTCTAGATATAGAGGCTCGCCATCTGCGCCTCGGGATAGCGCGTGCCCTTCACCGCGCCGGCCGGCACGGCACTGGCGATTTCGGCCATCTCCGCGTCGGAGAGCCTCACGCTGAGCGCGCCGACGTTTTCCATCATGCGCTTCTTCTGCTTGGTGCCTGGGATCGGGACCACGTCCGGGCCCTGCGCCAGCACCCAGGCGAGCGCAAGCTGCGCCGGCGTGCAGCCTTTGCGCTTGGCGATCGCCTCGACCTTCTGCGCCAGCGCCCGGTTGTGGGCGAGATTGTCGCCGGCGTAGCGCGGCTGGCGCTTCCTGGTGTCGCCGTCGGAGAGCGTCGCCGGATCGGCAATGTCGGAGGTGAGCAAGCCGCGGCCGAGCGGCGCATAGGCGACGAACGAGATGCCCAGCCCGCGCGTGGTGTTGCGGGTGTCGTCGGCCTGCTCGCGGTAGAGCAGCGAGAACTCGTTCTGCACGGCGGCGATCGGATGCACCTTGTGGGCACGGGCGATGGTCGCGGGCGCGGCCTCGCTCAGGCCCAGCGCGCGGACCTTGCCCTGCTGCACGAGCTTCGCCATCGCGCCGACGGTGTCCTCGATCGGCACCGTCGGGTCGATGCGGTGCGCGTAATAAAGATCGATGGTGTCGATGCCCAGCCGACTGAGGCTCGCCTCGCAGGAGCTGACGACGAAGTCCGGCCGGCCGTCGGCATATTTGCCGCCCGCGCCGCCGAGATTGCCGAATTTCGTCGCGATCACCACGCCCGCGCGCCTGCCCTTCAGCGCGTTGCCGAGCAGCGTTTCGTTGTGGCCCTTGCCGTAGGCATCCGACGAGTCGAAGAAGGTGATGCCGGCCTCGATCGCGTCGTGAATGAGCTGCGCCGCGGCGGCGTCCTCGGAGGGGCCGTACACGCCGGAAAACGACATGCAGCCGAGCCCGACCGCCGAGACCTCGATGCCGGTCTTGCCGAGCGTGCGCTTGGGCAGTGATTGAGCCACGGTGTCCTCCTCAATGGTGTGATTTTGCCGGGACGATAGACCGTTGGGCGCCCCGCGCCAACCTCCCGGCCGCGTCAAACCAGACGGCGATCAGCGCATCGGCCGCGCGGTCATGGCGGGGCCCTCGCCCGGAATAACCCCGGGCGGCAGCGCGTAGCAGAAATCCGCGACCGCACCGGGCGTGGTCCACCACACCCGGTCGCTCTTGGCATGCTCCACGCAATGCTTCAGCGCCCGCCGCAGCGCCGGCAGGCGGAACGGCTGGCCGACCACGAAGGGATGCAGCGAGATCGCCATCACCAGCGGCTGCGCCGCGCACTGCTCGATCATCTCGTCGAACTGATCGACGATCATGTCGGCGAACTGCTGCGCGGTGTTCTCGCGGTGGATGATCGAGGCCGAGTCGTTGAGCTCCGCGGGATATGGCACCGAGAGGATCGGCCCCGAGCGCGTCTTCAGCCAGAACGGCTGGTCGTCCGCGGGCCAGTCCATCACGTATTTGTATCCGGCCTCCTTGAGCAGATCGATCGTGACCACGCTCTCGGCCGCGGCCGGTCCCATCCAGCCCTTCGGCAGCCTGCCCTCGCGCTTCGCAATCTCCTGCGTCACGTCGTCGATCAGCCGCTTCTCGTCGAGCTCCCAGAGATCGCCCTGCCGCTCGGCGTTGGTGCGGCCATGCGCCACCACCTCGTCGCCGCGGGACCGGATCTTGTCGGTGATCTGCGGGTGGTACTCGTAAAGCAGCGAGTTGATGTTGTGCGCCGCCGGCAATTTGAGCTGCTCGAACATGTCGAACAGCCGCCAGATGCCGACGCGGTTGCCGTAGTCGCGCCAGGAGTAGTTGCGCTGCTGCTGCGGCTCGCCCTTCTTCGCCGGATCCCAGCCGGTCCCCTTGCGATACGCATACACCTCGATGTTGGTCGTGGTGCAGAACGCGAGCCGCTTGCCGCCCGGCCACGAGTAGTCTTTTCGCTCGCCGATCGGCGAATAGTCGTAGCGGTTGTGCTTGGGCAGCGTCAGCATCGCAATGTCTCCATCTCCAAATTTGTCAGGCGTTCCACAGCGCCTTGGTGGCGAGGCGCGCGCCTTCGGCGAGGCTCTGGAACTTGGCCCAGACGATCTCCGGCTCGATCTCCGGCGGCTCGTTGACCGAAAGCGTCGAAGCGAAACCGCAATCGGAGCTGGCGATCACCCGCTCGCGGCCGACGAGCTTGGCCAGCCGCATGATCCGCTCCGCCACCAGCTCCGGATGCTCGACGATCACCGAGGCGTGGGTGATGCAGCCGGGCATCAGCACCCTGCCGTCCGGCAGCTTGACGTTTTCCCACACCCGCCATTCGTGCTCGTGGCGCGGGTTCGCCATCTCGAACGAGTAATAGCCGGCGTTGATCGTCACGATGAGATCGGCGAGGTGCTTCAGCTCGAAGTCGCTGGTGCGCGGTCCCATGTTGATGCCGTAGCAGGTGTGATGGCGCACGCGGTCGGCGGGAATGCCCTGCAGCGCATGATTGAGCGCGGCGATGCGCTTTTGCGCCCAGGCGCGGTGCTGCTCCACCGTGGTGCCGGGGTTGAGCATGTAGTTCATGACGAGGCGCGGATCGTCGATCTGCACGATAAAGCCCGCGGCGACGATGGCGCGGTACTCCTCGCTCAGCGCGTCGGCGACGGCGTAGAGGTGCTCCTCCTCGTCCCTGTAGTGGCGGTTCTCCATCAGGCCAACGCAGCTCGACGGCGACACCGACGGCATGAACACGCCCACAGGCGACGCGCCCTTGAGCCCGTCCTTGAGGTTCTGGATGTCGGCTTCGAGCTGCTTCTGCCCGACATATTTCAGCGGGCCCGTGCATGCATAACGCGTCGGCTGCGTGCCCGAATGCGAGCCGTCCTTGTAGAACGCCGGAAACGCCTGGTTCTCCCGGGTGACGCGCACGCCGGGCTTCGGCTTGAACGGCTCGAGCCCGCTGAGCCGGTCGGTAACGTAATACTGAAAGCTGGTCTTCGAGAGCTCGCCGTCGCTGACGATATCGACACCCAGCTCGGCCTGCTTTTTGACGATGTCGCCCACCGCCTGATGCAGCTCGTTCGCGAGCGCGTTGGCGTCATAGCTCTGGCCGGACATGCGCGCAAACAGCTTGGCGGACAGCGATTGCGGACGCGGCAGGCTGCCGACATGCGTGGTGAGAATGCGGCGCTGACGTTCTTCAAGAAGCGACATTGAGGCGTTCCGTGATGCGGGACGATGGAGGGAAGACGCGCGATTAAACTCCGCTCCGCCGGGCAACACAACGTTGGGCATGGCGGTGGGCCGCCGCAGGAACGTTGCGGCGGCCGGCTCACTCGAGCCTGAGCTTCGCGTCGTCGACGAACTGCTTCCAGCGCGCCGACTCGGCCCTGATCGTCCCGACGAACTCGGCGGGCGTGCTGGCCATCGAGCGGAAATAGGTCGGCTCGAACACCCGGGTGCGGAAATCCGGATCGTCGATCATCTTCTTCACCTCGGCGCTGAGCCGGTCGATGATCGCGGGCGGCGTTCCGGCAGGCGCGAACAATCCGTGCCACGCCGTCGCCTCGAAGCCCGGCAGGGCTTCGGCGAGCGCGGGCACGTCCGGCAGCAGCGCCAGCCGCTCCGCCGTGCAGACCGCAAGGATCCTCACCTTGCCCTCCTTCGCAAGCGGCAGGGCCTGCCCGAGGCTGATGAAGGTCATCGGCACGTGGTTCGCCACCACGTCGGTCAGCATGGGCGCAGCGCCCCGGTACTGCACCGGTGTGAACTTGAGCCCCGCCATGTGCTGGAGCATCTCCATGTAGACATGCGGCGTCGAGCCGGGCCCGAAGGTGCCGAAGTTGATCGCGCCGGGCTTGCCCTTCGCCAGCGCGATCAGCTCCCTCGCGCTCGTTGCCGGGAACGTCGGATTGGCAATCAGCACCTGATCGACCTTGGCGATGCCGGTGATCGGCGTGAGGTCCTTCAGCGGATCGTAGGAGAGCTTGCTGTAGAGATGCGGGTTCAGCACGATCGCGCCCTCCTGCGCGACCAGCAGCGTGTAGCCGTCCGGCGGCTGCGTCATCACGTAATTGACCGCGATCTGGAAATTGCCGCCCGCCCGGTTCTCGACGATCACCTGCTGGTTGAACGCAGTCTGAAGCTGCTGGGCGACCGCCCGCGCGAGCGTATCGGCGAGCCCACCCGGCACCACCGGCACGACGATCCGGATCAGCTTGTTCGGATAGTCGCCGGCCGGCTGCGACTGCGCCTCGCCCGCTGCCAGAACGAGCCATGCGGCAAACGCCAGCATGGCCCTCATACAACGGACACCACGGCCCATCCGGTACTGCATTGTCTTCAAGCCTCTTGGTTGCCGGCAGCATGACGTTGTCACCCGCCCACCTGCGCTGCAAGCGGCCTGCCGGGAAGCCAGCCCGCAATGGAGGCGGGGTAAAAAGATCGGGGACGCACACGCCCGGCTGCGCTAGCCTGCGAGCACAAAAGAAAATCGAACGGGAGGATGACGAATGAAGAAGCTGTCCCTTGTGGCCGCGGCCGCGCTCATGGCGGCCATCACATGCGCGTCATCGGTCGTGCACGCGCAGTCCTACCCCAGCCGCCCGGTCACCATCATCGTGCCCTACCCCGCCGGCGGGCCGACCGATCAGGTGGCGCGGCAGATCGCACCGAAGATGGCAGCCAAGCTCGGGCAGAACTTCGTGGTCGAGAACGTCTCCGGCGGCGGCACCAACATCGCCGGCCAGCGCGTCGCCCGCTCGGCAGCGGACGGCTACACGCTGTTCGTTCACAACCTGCAGGTCTCGGCGAACGTGTCGCTCTACAAGTCGCTGCCGTTCGACACCGAGAAGGACTTCCTGCCGATCGCCATGATCAACTCCAACCCGCTGGTGCTGGTCGGCCGCAAGACGCTGGACGCCAAGACCCTGCCCGAGCTGGTGGCGTGGATGAAAACCTCCAAGGCCCGCATGGGCCATCCCGGCGTCGGCTCCACCGGCCATCTCGCCACCGCGCTGCTCGCCCAGGCGCTCGGCGTCGAGGTCACGCATGTGCCCTATCGCGGCGCCGCACCGATGCTGCAGGACACGCTCGGCGGCCACATCGACCTGTTCTTCGCAACCCCGCAGCAGGTGGTCGGCCAGTTCGCCTCCGGCGAGGTCAAGGTGTTCGGCATCACCTCGAAGGACACCTCGCCGCAATTCCCCGGGGTGCCGAGCTTCGTCGCCACCTACGGACCCAAGCTCAACATCGACTTCTGGCAGATCATGCTCGCGCCGGCGGGCGTGCCGAAGCCGGTCGTCGACGCGATCGACGGCGCGTTGCAGGAGGCGCTCGCCGACCCGGACATCCTCAAGGCGTGGGCCGCGAGCGGCATGGCGCCCTATCCGCCGGAGCTGCGCAAGCCTGTGGGCGCTGCGGCCTATCTCAAAAGCGAGATCGAGCGCTGGGGCCAGGTGGTGCGCGACAACAAGATCGAGGCGCCGGGCAACTAGGCATCTCAAATCCGGGGGGAAGCTATGGCCGCGAGCGGAGTGACATCGGAGGTCCGTCCAATTCCGATAGGGTCGATTGGGGAGCTGTTGGATAAGCTCCTGGAATTCGAACCACACAAAGGAAATATCCTTTGGTATCGCGGGCACAGATCAACCACGTGGAACGTGGACCCTACAATTTGGAGGGAATATGGGCGGCGCGATGAGCGCAATTTCGTTCATCGGTTCCGGACCAGAGCAGCAATACGAACGCTCGATGCGCCAAAGTACGACGACCACGCGCATTGGCTGACTCTCATGCGACACTACGGGCTACCGACTCGCTTGATGGATTGGAGTCGCTCGCCCCTTGTTGCGCTTTATTTTGCGCTTGAATACCTGCTCGAAGATCCAAAAGTGAGCGCAACAGATTCAGTACTTTGGGTTCTTCAACCACATCTATTGAATGCGACTCAACGAATGAAAGGCATTGGAAGTCTGACACCGTCGATCAGCTCAACGACATGCAGCGCCGCACCGACCGGTGCATTTTATGACGGCAAGGAGCCAAACACAGTTGTGGCTGCGATGGCCCACGATGTCGACCTGAGAATTTTTGTTCAACAGGGCTGTTTCACCATTCATTCAAACCGCACGCCATTGAACAAACAACCAGGTCACGGAAGATTTCTGATTCCGATGCTGGTTCCAGCCGGACGCGCCAGGAGCATGGCCAATGAGTTGTTTGTGGCTGGGCTTCGAAAAGGCGACATTTATCCCGATCTGACGAACCTCGCTGCCGAGTTGGTAGAAACGCAAAAGCTTTTCAGCTAGTACCTACTTTTCATAGAACGTGAGTCGTGATTCAAGATCGGGATGATTCCCGAGGCAAGAGAAGTCTG
>JAIESI010000232.1 GCA_019746135.1 Xanthobacteraceae bacterium | reverse complement strand
GCGTGCGCCACGACATCCTGCCAATCTAGAAATCCCAATCTTCGTCTTCAGTCGCTACCGCTTTGCCAATGACGTAGGAAGACCCCGAGCCAGAGAAGAAATCATGGTTCTCGTCGGCATTCGGCGAGAGTGCAGATAGGATCGCCGGATTAACCTTGCAGGCTTCCGGAGGGAACAGCGCTTCGTAGCCGAGGTTCATCAGCGCCTTGTTGCCGTTGTAGTGCAGGAACTTCTTGACGTCCTCAGTCAGGCCCACCGCATCGTAGAGCCCTTCCGTGTACTTTGCCTCGTTGTCGTACAGTTCGAGAAGGAGATCGAAAGCAAAGTCTTTAATGCCCTGCCGTTTCGCTTCGGGCAGGCGCTCGACGGCGCGCTGGAACTTGTAGCCGATATAGAAGCCGTGCACAGCCTCGTCGCGGATGATCAAACGGATCATGTCGGCGGTGTTGGTTAGTTTGGCGCGGCTCGACCAATACATTGGCAGGTAGAAGCCGGAATAGAACAAAAAGCTCTCGAGAAAGACCGAAGCCACCTTTTTCTTGAGCGGATCACCCGAGGCATATTGCTCCATGATCAGCGCCGATTTTCGCTGCAGGAACTCGTTCTCTTCCGACCAGCGATATGCGTCGTCTACGTCAGGGGTCGAGCACAGCGTCGAGAAGATCGACGAATAGGAGCGTGCGTGCACCGCCTCCATGAACGAGATGTTCGACAGAACGGCTTCCTCGTGCTGGGTCGCAGCATTTTCCATTAGCCGCACGGAACCAACACCATTCTGGATGGTGTCGAGAAGCGTCAGGCCGGTGAAAACGCGGATGGTGAGTTTCTGCTCTTCAGGCCTCAGCGTCGCCCAGGACGGAATGTCGTTCGACAACGGCACCTTTTCGGGCAACCAGAAGTTCCCCGTCAGCCGGTTCCAGACTTCGAGGTCCTTATCGTCCTCGATGCGGTTCCAGTTGATGGCGCGGATACGGTTCGAAGGCTGCGGGAATTTTGCTTTGACTTGGATATTCATGTTCGTTTACCCCCAGATCAAAGCGCGCATGAGACGCAACCCTGTACTTCTGTGCCGGACAGCGCCATCTGGCGAAGGCGGATGTAGTAGATGGTCTTGATGCCCTTCTTCCAGGCATAGATTTGCGCCCGGTTGATGTCGCGGGTCGTGGCCGTGTCGCGGAAGAACAGCGTCAGCGACAGGCCCTGGTCGACATGCTGGGTGGCCGCCGCATAAGTGTCGATGACCTTCTCCGGGCCGATCTCGTAGGCATCTTCGTAATAGTCGAGGTTGTCGTTGGTCATGAAGGCGGCCGGATAATAGACGCGTCCGATCTTGCCTTCTTTGCGGATTTCGATTTTCGACACGATCGGATGGATCGAGGAGGTCGAGTGGTTAATGTAGGAGATCGAGCCAGTCGGCGGCACGGCCTGCAGGTTCTGGTTATAGATTCCGCCTTCCATGACAGCCGCTTTCAATTCCCGCCAGTCGTCCTGTGTCGGGATGGAAATGCCGGCTTTATCGAAGATATCCGCGACCTTCTTAGTCGCAGGCTTCCATTCGGTCTCCGTGTACTTTTCGAAGTATTCGCCGGATGCGTATTTCGAGTTCTCGAAGCCCTTGAAGCCGACGCCCTTTTCCATTGCAAGACGATTGGAGGCGCGCACCGCGTGATAGGTCACGGTGTAGAAGTAGATATTTGTAAAATCGATGCCTTCTTCCGATCCGTAGAAAATGCGCTCGCGGGCGAGATAGCCATGCAGGTTCATTTGGCCGAGGCCGATTGCATGGCTGCCGTCATTGCCCTTTTCGACGGATGGAACCGATGAGATGTGGCTCATCTCGGAAACGGCCGTCAGGGCCCGGATCGAGGTCTCGATCGTCTTGCCGAAATCGGCGCTGTCCATCGCGGCCGCGATGTTCAGCGAGCCGAGATTGCAGGAGATGTCCTTGCCCATCCTGGCGTAGGACAGGTCGGAATTAAATTCGCTGGCTTCGCTGACCTGCAGTATTTCCGAGCACAGATTGCTCATGGAGATGCGGCCGGCGATCGGGTTGGCGCGGTTCACCGTGTCCTCGAACATAATGTAGGGATAGCCGCTCTCGAACTGGATTTCGGCGATGACCTGGAAAAAGTCGCGGGCCTTGATCTTCTTCTTCTTGATGCGGCTGTCGGCGACCATCTCGCGGTACTTTTCCGTCACGGAGATTTCCGTGAAGGCAACACCGTATACGCGCTCCACATCATGCGGCGAGAACAGGTACATGTCCTCGTTGTTCTTCGCGAGTTCAAAGGTGATGTCGGGGATGACGACGCCGAGCGACAGGGTCTTGATCCTGATCTTCTCGTCGGCATTCTCGCGCTTGGTGTCAAGGAAGCGCATGATGTCGGGATGATGAGCGTTAAGATAGACCGCACCCGCACCCTGACGCGCGCCAAGCTGGTTGGCATAGGAGAACGAATCCTCCAGCAGCTTCATCACCGGGATCACGCCGGAGGACTGGTTCTCGATCTGTTTGATCGGCGCGCCCATCTCGCGCAGGTTCGACAGCGACAGCGCCACGCCGCCGCCGCGCTTGGAAAGCTGGAGCGCCGAATTGATCGAGCGGCCGATGCTTTCCATATTGTCCTCGATGCGCAGCAGAAAGCACGAGACCAGCTCGCCACGCTGCTTCTTGCCGGCATTAAGGAAGGTTGGCGTTGCCGGCTGAAAACGGCCAGAAATGATCTCGTCGACGAGGTCGCGGGCAATCTGCTCGTTGCCGCGGGCCAAGGCGAGCGCCACCATGCAGACCCGGTCTTCGTAACGCTCCAGATAACGTTTCCCATCGAAGGTCTTCAGTGTGTAGCTGGTGTAGTATTTGAAAGCACCGAGGAAGGTCGGGAAGCGGAATTTCTTGTCATAGGCGTGATCGAAGAGATCGCGAACGAAATTGAAGGCATACTGGTCCAGCACCTCCTGTTCGTAATAGCCCTCATCAACCAGATAATCGAGCTTCTCTCGAAGGTTATGGAAAAACACCGTGTTCTGGTTGACGTGTTGCAGGAAATACTGCTTGGCGGCCAGCCGGTCCTTGTCGAGTTGAATTTTGCCAGCCTCGTCGTAGAGGTTCAGCATCGCATTGAGGGCATGGAAATCCAATTCGGATTCCGATGTCTTTAAAGGCTTCTCGAAGGTTGTCGCGTCCAAAATCGTTCCAATCCATGTGTGACATTGGCGACGTCTTCCTCTGTGCCGAGAAGCTCGAACCTGTAGAGGTAAGGCACCTGGCATTTCTTCGAGACGATGTCGCCGGCGAGCCCGAAGGTCGCGCCGAAATTGCTGTTGCCCGCGGCGATCACGCCACGGATGTTTGATCGATTGTCCGCATCGTTCAGGAAGCGGATCACCTGTTTCGGAACGGCTCCCTTGCCACCTTCGCCGCTATAGGTCGGCAGGATCAGAACGTAGGGTGCCTGGACATGGAGGCTGTCGGCCGGACTGATTGGGATGCGCCGGGCGGCGATCCCGAGTTTGGCGATGAAACGGAGGGTATTTTCCGACCGGCTTGAGAAATAGACGATCTCACCCATCGCCACGTTCTCAGGCAGCGAGCGTGCTGATCATGTCCGGACGGAAACCGGCCCAATGTTGTTCACCCGCAATGACGACGGGAACCTGACGGTAACCGAGCCCTTGAACCAGTTCATATGCATCTGCATCAACTGAAACATCGACGATCTGATAGGAAATACCCTGACGGTCGAGGGCTCGTGTGGTGGCGGTGCATTGGACGCAGGCAGGTTTGCTGTAAACGGTGATGTTCATGGTGATCCTCGTATTATTCTGAAAAGACACGCGACATCGACCGGACATCCGCCGATGCCCGCGCGACAAATCTGAAAATGAAAGACAGCCGCGATCAGCCGTCGGGCGTCAAAGCCCGCTACTCACGCGGATATTGAACTGAACAATGCGACATGGCTTCGCCCCGAAGTTGCTCGACAGGGATCAGGGGAAGCGGCGCGCGCGGACACATCCCGCACGTTACCCGCGACCTTCCGGACACCCCGCCCGTGGACGTTTTCGTTTGAGGCAGGTCTCCTGGCTCGCGGGTCGTCACATCCATCTCGCCTTCCCGAGGCCTTTCGGCCTCAGTGGCTTTAATCGAGCGGATGCTCGTCGCTTACAGTTGCGGGGGCAGCTTCGGCATTGATCTGTCCGTGATGGACGTCACTCACCGTATTCCCGTCTTAGCTTTCGATCCTCGCGAATCGAAAGAACCTCTAACACAATATATGGTATACGAGGTGAGCTTTCCGTCAACGGCTATGACGGGTTTTCAACTGTTCGTTTCGAAACCTGGACAGATTTACGCTCGGCACTACGGTCTTCCCGCACGCGCGGCGAACGGATGTCGTAGGCTCCGGAACCGGTCACGTTGAGGTAGCCGCGGCAGGTGAGCGCATCCGGCAGTTGCTTCTTCGAGCGAACTGTCGCCAGGGAAATGAGGTTTGAGTCCTTGATGAACTAGCCGTTGAGATCGCGACGCATGCAATAGTGCAGCGTTGCCCTTGCTTCGTTCTCACGAATATCGGTGACACGTCCGAAAAAAACACGGTGCGTCGCTTCGTCGATGGAGTTGGTGAATTCGCATTCGAAGCTGACCGAAGCGTCGGCCAAAATTGGGACACCTGTAAGGCCCCCTCTCCAGTCGCCAATCGCAAACCGGTCTCCCATCGGCGTCTTTCCGCCGAAATGGTTGGAGATGTCTTCCTGTCCCGGCATCAGTGTGTTGACGCAGAAGTGGCGGGCGTTCTCAAAAGTATGAAAACACGAGCTCGCACGATTGATGCAGACGAGAAGGGTTGGAGGCGTATCGCTGACGCTACAGACGGCCGAGGCCGTAAAGCCATAACTCCTGCCGCCGTATCTGGTGGTGACGACGTTCACAGCCGAGCCGAGGCGCGACATGCCATTGCGAAACGTGGCTTTGTCCACAATGTCGAAGCGTTGCTTCACCACATTCATGTCGGCCTCCTGCTGCTGGGCCAGCATTAGGCCGATAGCTCTTTTCGCATGATCTCTGCCCCTGCGGCCAAGGCACTCAGCTTGCCACGGGCGACCTGGCGCGACAGAGGAGCCATACCGCAATTGGTGCAAGGATAGAGCTTGTCGGCATCCACGAACTGGAGTGCCTTTCGCAAGGTATTGGCGACTTCCTCCGGGGTCTCGACGGTATTGCTTGCCACGTCGATGGCTCCGACCATCACCTTCTTGCCGCGAATGAGCTCAATCAGGTCCATTGGAACGTGAGAGTTGTGGCACTCCAGAGAAATCAGATCGATCTTTGATTTCTGCAGCTTGGGGAACGCCTGCTCATATTGTCTCCATTCCGACCCCAAGGTCTTCTTCCAGTCCGTATTAGCCTTGATGCCGTAACCGTAGCAAATATGCACAGCCGTCTCGCACTTGAGACCTTCGATTGCCCTTTCCAGGGTGGCGACCCCCCAATCATTGACATCGTCAAAAAAGACATTGAATGCGGGTTCATCGAACTGGATGATGTCCACGCCGACAGCTTCCAGCTCTTTCGCTTCCTCATTTAGAATCCTGGCGAATTCCCAGGCGAGTTTTTCGCGGCTCTTGTAGTTGGCGTCATAGAGCGTATCGATCATCGTCATGGGGCCCGGCAGCGCCCATTTGATCGGCTGCCTGGTCTGTTGACGGAGAAACCTGGCGTCTTCGACAAAAACAGGCCTTTGTCGGGACACGGCACCGACCACCGTCGGGACACTGGCGTCATAGCGATTGCGAATTCTGACAGTCTCACGTTTCTCGAAATCGACGCCATCGAGGTTCTCGATAAACGTGGTGACGAAATGCTGGCGGGTCTGCTCGCCATCGCTGACGATATCGATGCCCGCCCGTCGTTGATCGTCCAGCGACAGACGCAGAGCATCCCGTTTGCCCTCGATCAGTTCTTCGTCGTACAGCTTCCAGGGTGACCAGAGCTTCTCGGGCTGTGCAAGCCACGAGGGTTTTGGCAGGCTGCCAGCGGTTGAGGTGGGCAACAGTGTCTTCATGATAGGCAACCTTGCATTTTCGGTTCGTCAGAGGGCGTGATTGGCAGACCATTGCTCAAGAACGGTCTTGTAGGGCTTAATGAAGTGCTCCTCGGCAAATCTTCCCTGCTCGACGGCCAGTCGGCTTCGTTCTTCGCGATCGTAGACAATTCGAGTCAGGGAATAATCCTGATGCTTGAGACTGGGCTGATAGCAGGCCCCCGCCGAGGAATTGGCGTTGTAAATCTCGGGCCTATATATCTTCTGAAAGGTCTCCATCGTGCTGATCGTGCTGATGAGTTCGAGATTGGTATAGTTATCGAGCAGATCACCGAGAAAATAGAAGGCAAAAGGGGCAACACTATTCGGCGGCATGAAAAAGCGGACATGCAACCCCATTTTTTGGAAGTACTGGTCGGTCGACGAGAGTTCGTTTTGAAAGTACTCGACACCCAGCACAGGATGCAGATTTTCAGTCCGACGATAGGTCTTGCTGCTTGAGGCACTCAGGCAGATGACCGGCGGCTTGCTGAAATGCTTTTTGTAGGCATTCGAGTTCAGGAAAGACTTGAACAGGTTGCCGTGCAGGTCGCCAAAATTGCCTGGCAGGCTGAACTCCGGGCGACCCTTGTTGTGCTCGGGCAGCACGATGCTGAAGTCGTAGTCGCGGACATAAGAGGAGAAATTATTCCCGACGACACCCTCGACACGGTCGCGGGTTTTCCGGTCGAAAATATTCGTCTTCAATATTTCGATCAGCGGGAAGCCATCATTGGGGCTTTTGACACCAATCTTCATCTCAACCGAAATGATTTCGAGTTCGACAGAATACCGATCGCCTTTGGGGTTGTCCCAATGCGCCAGTGCGTTGAAACGATTGTCGATCATTCTCAAGGCGTTGCGCAAGTTCTCCCGGCGGTTATCACCTCTCGCCAGATTGGCAAAGTTGGTCGTGATCCGCGTGTTTTCCGAAGGACGATAATCCTCGTCCAAAGGAATGCTCTTGATCGTGAAAGTGAAGTCGTTTTTCATCGCAATCTGGCATCCTTATCCGAGTTGGAACCTCGATCGATTGCTTCGTCGGTTCTCTCAGTCAGCGGTCTTCGTACGCTCTGGAGTTGAGAGCTGCGCCCGTCTTATTGCCTGAGCCATTGATCAAGGAAAAATAGTATTCTCTCATTGAAGCGTGAGCCATGTTCATGATTGGACGAGCCAAGGAGGCGGCAGAAGCGGGAAGCACGCCAACATCCATTTCCACCACGTCGCCGTCTCAGACGCCTTGACCACTCCAGCGACATACGACATTGCTTCATCATCGTGGTTCTGCGGACGAAAGTCCGGAGCTAAGAGGGAATTCGGTGAGGGCTTCGATCATAGCCTGAAACCGAAGCTGCCCCCGCAACTGTAAGCGGCGAGCGAAAGTCCATTTTTGTCACTGAGGCGTGCCTCGGGAAGACGGACAGGAGCGACGACCCGTAAGCCAGGAGACCTGCCGCGATATATAACGTCCACGGGCGGGGTGTCCCGGAGTGCCGCTTTCGCGATCGGTATTCCCGTGCCGTCGTCTCTGCGTCATGCCACTGCCCGGCCGCAACCTGATGGCAGGACCGATGACAGAGACCGCGACGATAGAAAAGCCTGCCCAGCACAGTTCGGCAACCAGTCTCATCGATATCGTATTTCCCGGCGACACAAACCATCACGGCACCCTCTTCGGAGGAACTGGCCTCGCTCTGATGGATCGCGTTGCCTTCATCGCGGCAACCCGTTTCGGCAGGGCGCCCTTCGTGACCGCCTCCTGCGAGCGCATCGATTTCAGGCAGCCGGCACGGATCGGGCATATCGTCGAATTCACGGCGAGACCAGTCAAGGCCGGCCGCCGCTCCCTGACGGTCGAGGTCGAAATGGCGGCTGAGACCATTGTCGGTCGCCAGCGGCATACCTGTACGCGCGGCATTTTCAACATGGTCGCCATACCGGAGGGCGCGAATGCCGCGCTCTACGCCTTGCCTGAACTGATTTCTGCGGAGGCACCGAAGACAAGTGATGCGGTCGGCATGGTCGAGATCGTCTTCCCGAATCAGGCAAACAGTGTCCGCCGGATGTTCGGGGGCGAGGCAATCGCCTACATGACCAAGGCCGCATTCGTGGCGGCATCGCGCTACTCCGGCAAGCTTGTGGTGCTGGCCTCGTCCGAGCGTATCGATTTTTCAAGAGCAATCGAAATCGGTGAAATCGTCGAGGCGGAGGTACGGGTCGAACGCGTCGGCTGCAGTTCGATGTCTATCGAGACGAAACTCTGGTCCGAACACCTTCTGACGGGCGAGAGGCACATTACGGCCACCGGACATTTCACCATGGTCGCCGTCGACAAAGACCACCGACCGGTTTCCGTCCGAGATAGTGCCCTGGCAGATGTGGTTCCCTTTGAGCAAGGGCGGTCCTGACCATGCTGGACAGGCAACATCTGTCGATCCTGCGTGACGTTGATCGCCTGGGCAGCCTGACGGCTGCGGCGGAGCGGCTGAACGTCTCCCAGTCCGCGCTCAGCCACACTATCCGCAAGCTTGAAGAACGCTATGGCGTGGCGATGTGGGAAAAGGATGGCCGCAACCTGCGTCTCACCGAAGCCGGCCGGTACATCGTCAGGCTGGCGCAGCGCGTTCTGCCGCAGATCGAAAGGGCCGAGAATGTCCTATCGGATTACCGCCATGGCCAGCGAGGTTCGCTCAAGATCGGCATGGAGTGCCATCCCTGCCATCAATGGCTGATGGGTGTCACGAAGCCCTACCTGATGGACTGGAAGGATGTGGACCTAGAACTGACGACGTCATTCGCTTTCGGCGGTGTGGCAGCACTGACGGGATATGAGATTGACATCCTGATCACGCCAGACCCGATCGAGACGTCTGGCATCAATTATCTGCCTGTGTTCGACTACGAACTCGTACTTGCCGTTCCCGCGGGTCATACGCTGGCCGCGAAGGACCATGCAGAACCTGCGGACCTTACGGATGAGACCCTGTTCACCTATCCGGTTCCGCCGGAACGGCTGGATGTGTTCACGCAGTTCCTGGTACCCGCCAATTGCCGGCCGCGCCATCACCGCAATGTCGAGACGACGGAAATGATGCTTCAACTCGTGGCGGCAGGCCGTGGGGTCAGCGCCATTCCGAACTGGCTTGTGCGTCGGGAAGCCGCGACACTCGGCGTGCATCCTGTTCGCATCGGTCGGACCGGTATCCAGAAATGTATCCATCTCGGCTTGAGAGATGGCGACAACACCGTCGATTTCATCGCCGGGTTTCTCACGACATCGCGCCAGACTTCAGCTGACGCGTCTGTGGTCTAAATGACCGCTTTGGGTCAAGACCGGTGCTTGATCCGGTTTGAGGTTCTCGGCCCCGGGGCGGCGCATCTACATTGATGCGTCTCTGATGCAAAGATGGCCCGAGAAAACGCCGACATTTCCAAGGCTTAGAAATATCAGCGTATCGCAGGTTCGTTTCCCCTGCTCTCCGCCAGACACTTTCCTCTTTGTACTCAGTAACTTAGGTTGCCAGAGGGTCTCTTGGCAACGTCCTGAAATCACGCCGCGTTCCGTCGACGCGTAAATTTCGTGAGTCTCCAAGCCTCCCACTGTCGCTCGCGAATTGCCGCCCGAAGGGCGATGCAGTCGCTCGCCGTCTTTGGCGGCAGTGCGGTTAGAACCCGGTCATATGGTCCGCTCTATGCCACTACTCGGTCGTAACGATCGCCTGAAAGCGGACGTCCTTTTGGCACGGACTGATTGCAGCTCCGCGCATTGCGTTCAGATGCCGCACTCCAACTTGCAAATCGGACATTGCGCAGGGTGCCTTCTTAGCGGCAATGACGCTGATTTGGATCATCACAACACGTCAATCGAATTTGCCCGACCGAGAACGATCTTTTAGAAGAAGCAGATTGGAGGCGATCAATGAATCCTTCTAGTGCACGGCCACCCGAGGCGAAAAAGAAGCTTGCGCTCTTTCTTGATGGAACGTGGAATGCAGTCGGCACAAACACCAATGTTTGGCGCCTCCGGTCGCTTTGCGCCGACAAAGACGACAAGGGTCATCCCCAGCTTCGCTACTATGATTCCGGCGTAAAAGGGTTCGTCGGCGGAGGTTGGGGGAAAGGCGTAACTGAGAATGTGCAGGAGGCCTATAATTGGCTCGTTGAGAATTATGACGACGGTGATCAAATCTTTATCTTCGGCTTCAGCCGCGGAGCCCACACTGCAAGGAGTCTCGCCGGCTTCATTTCAATATGCGGACTTCTGCAACCTGGAGGAGCGCTAGGCGTAGATCAGCTGTATGAGCGGTATCGCAACGATGACGACCGCACGATCTACAAACTCCCGACCTTCGACACAACCAGCATCACGCTCGAGGAGCGTTGGATGCTGAAGTACTCCCGGCCGGTGGCCGTTGAAATGGTCGGGGTCTGGGATACGGTTGGAGCGCTGGGGGTTCCGGGTTTGAACCTCGCGGGCATTAGCAGTTCTACCCTCAAGTTTCATCATACCGGCCTCCGCAAACCAGTCAGGCACGGGTTTCATGCGCTCGCACTTGACGAACATCGAGCGAAGTTTGCGCCCACACCTTGGACAATTCGAACGAAGGCTGGTGCCGCGACACCAACACCGATGAGGCCCATTGAAAGTGTTGAACAGCGTTGGTTCGTGGGGGCTCACGCGAATGTCGGTGGCGGCTGTTTCAACGACACGCTCGCTCAGATACCGCTAAGGTGGATGATGCAGAAGGCGGAAGGTCTTGGACTAACTTTTCGTAATGACCTTGAGCTTGACGGCAACGAACATCGTGGAGCGATCTCGGACTCCTACAGAGAATTTTTGAAAGGGATATACTCTTTAGTGAGCAGAAGGAGCTACCGGCCGGTAGCGCCTGACCCATTTAGGGAAGTCACCGGAACACACGCCAGGGTCAACGAAACAATCGACCACTCGGTGTTCGACAGATGGCGGGACGATAGCAGTTACCGCCCTCCCAACCTCGTAGAATGGGGACAGCGGAAAAACGTAGATCCGGCTGACATTCGTTGCTCGGTTCTGGCTAACTCGCCGGGGCTTGATAGCGCGGTGATCAACGCTCACCAGGGCGACTCCCGCTCTGATGACTAAGCGTCTCAGCGATTTTAGAAATCGCTGGCGATGCCCAAGCGCCAGGACGGGGGCTCCCAGCGCGGGTAGGTGGTTCGGTCTCTCAATCACGAAAGTTGGCTCGGTGGGCCCGGCTTTCGTCGTTTTGAGCTGTCAAGAGCCACGATTTCTTGGCTCAGCATGTGAATTAGGGGTTTACCCCCGTGAAAGTCACAGGGACGAACTGGGAACATCATGTCTAGTTGGCCGTGGTGATGGTAAAGTGCGCCGTCGCATGGAAACCGCACATGAGCTTCTTTGAAATGCCGGAAAGCCCGATTGAGCGGGTCCAGCTTCTTGAGAACATTATGATCGAGGCAGCGACTTCGCCGGCGAAGGACGAAGCGATGTATCAAGCTCTGCGCGCGGAGCTGATCCAAGACTTCGAACTGAAGCTGTTGCTGCCCGAGTTCGTGAGGACAAACCGAAGCCTCAAGAGCTTCTGGCCGTACATCAGCAATGTCGCCGGCCAGTACGCGCCGCGGCGCAAACACATCAGCGACGCGTTCAATCCCATCGTCGAGCATCTGGAGGGCGCTAACCGCGCGCCAATCGATTCCGTCGCCGGTGACGCGCTGGCGTCCTTCGACGCGGACGGGGTACATGCTGTCTGGACGAAGGCGCTGGCCAGGCGGGCGACTGATCCGGAGGGCGCGATCACCGTCGCGCGCACGCTGCTCGAAACCGTCTGCAAGCGGGTTCTGGACGAGCGCGAGGTGACATACGGCCACAAGGACGACCTTCCCAAGCTATACGGCTTGGCGGCGCGCGAGTTGAACATGGCGCCCGACCAGCACAGAGAGGAGGCGATCAAGATGATCCTCGGCGGCGCGATGAACCTGGTCAACGGCATCGGCACGCTGCGCAACCGGTTCTCCGATGCACATGCCCCGGGCGGCAAGATGCCAGTGAAGCCGTCGGCCAGGCACGCGGCACTCGCAGTCAACATGGCCGGCGCCATGGCGACCTTCATGATCGAGACATTCGTGCAGCAGGAGGAGAAGACGGCCGCCTAGTGCCCGAGCAGGGTCTGTATCCGACACTGGAGCTGTTCGGTGAGCAGGGCACGGCCTTCGCCGTTGTTGTTGTAGCGGATGTACCTGAGGTGCCGCAGGTCGAACGGGATATCGTGTTCGCTCTGCGTGATGAGAATGACGTCGCGGCCCAGCGTGTGTGCGATGCCGGCCTCATAGAACACGTTGGGATTGCGACCGGTGCAGTCGCAGACGACGATCCGCGACCTGTCGATTAGCGACACCACATCTTGGATAATCGCGGCGTTTTCCCAGATGTCGTCGGCGCGCCGGCAACGCATCGCCATATTGGCGCCGGCAAGTCGGATGGCTTCGAAAACGGGCGTCAAACCAGCGTCGAACGGCATCATCGCCGACATAAGTGTGGTCTCGATCGTCTCGTGTTGAGCGATCTGGAAGACGGTCGGGAGTTGCCGGCGAGGACGCGCATGTCGCAGCAGGAACCTATACAGATCGACGTCTTTCACGCCCCAGTGATTGCGGGAGAACTCGAAATCCAATGGCATGTCCAGTGAGCGCCTGTTCGCATAGATCGTCTTGTTCTGAAGCGGCGGGATCTCTTGGTCGATCGTGTACTCGAAGATGATCTCGCGATTGACGATGCGGACGCGGGTGACCCAGCCGACGAAGCATGCCTCGTCGTGGATGCCTTCCGGCATGAAAAGGCACGGCAGCCGCTGTAGGCGATCGAATGCGGGGATCCCGTTGACCCTGAATTGTTCGATCACCGGGTCTTCCGTGTATTCGAATAGCCGGTCCTCCGGCATGGTCTCGTGGCCGGTGTTCCATGGCACCGACCGCATGATGATGTTGAACACGATCTCGGTCTCCCAGCACAGCAAGCGACTACTTGTAGAGGCTTCCTCTGTTTCGGTGCCAGCCGGATCATGGGCTGAGATCGAGAAGGACCTCAGCAATGGATGATATCGGAACGAAATACCTAGGTCGCCTGCTGCCCGAGGCGCAAGCTTGGTACCGACCGACATGCGTCATGTCGGCGGACCGTACCGGCCCGAGAAAATGCTCATCAACTATGCGATTGGGTGCCAGCTTGATCCCGACCTGCTTCGCCGCGACATCGTCGCCGCCGACTTCGGCCCGACCACGTAGACGTGGCCCTTTCGCTGCTAGACCGCATCTTCGAGAACAGGCCGGCCTTCGATCCGTCGGGGCGCTTGTCGTAAGGCCCCATCGTCTGTTTCAGTGGCGACCGGACAATGGCTTTCAGGTTCGCTCGCATGGAGGCCCTTTCCCTGTCGCGCTACATCGAACGCCTGATACCCGCTGCCGGGGAGCGTTTCAAGGTTGCTCGCCGAGAAGACGGTCGCGCATGTGACAAAAAATCGAACCCGGGTATTCAGCGTGGAAGGCTGTTGCTTTAGATGCGGACCTGCACTCTCGACAGCTCGAAGCCGACACACTTTTTTGCGCTCGGTGTTCCGGGCTTCTACCTGAAATCTGACCTTTCGGATGTCGGCGATGGGTCAAGACCGGTGCATTGTTCCGGTCTGAGGTTCTCGGCCCTGGAGCGGCGCATCTACGTTGATGCGTCTCTGGTGCAAAAATGGCCCGAGAAAACGCCGACTTTTCCGAGGCTTAGAAATGCAAACGTATCGCAGGTTCGATTCTCCTGCTCTCCGCCAGACATTTTCCCCTTTGCATTCAGTGACTTAGGTTGCCAGCGGGTCTCTTCCCAACGTCCTGAAATGACGCCGCGTTCCGCGGATGTGGATTTTTCTGACGGGAGAGACTATCCAACGGAGGCTTACGTCGAGGTAATAGTCACCAATCACGGGCGCAGAGCGGTGCAGATCGTTTCCACCTTCGTGGAGTACGAAGACGGGAAGGTTCACCAAATTACTGGTCGTAACCTTCCTATTGTTCTCGAGCCAAATTGCCAAGTTGCGTCGGCCATTCAGAAGGAATGGCTCGATGATCCTTCAGCGCAAACGGTGGGGGTACTTGATGCCCTTGGAAAGCGGAATTCCCCAGCCAAGCGCAAGGTGCGCGAGCTGATCGCACGTTCTCGCTCCCTTCCTTCCAACCGCCGTGAATACGTCAAGAAGGACGACCCTGCCGCCTCGCCAGTCTGGGCTTGGCAAGTCCGAGATCCAACCTCGCTCAGTTTGAAGGATAAGTCGGTCAAGATCAGCCAGTCGATGCGCCCGCCGAAAAAAGGGAAGGGTAAGCAAGCCGGGACAGGGGTCTGATAAAGCAGAACGTTAAAGATTAGCCACACTAAGTGGCTGAAACAAAGGTCGGTTCTTTTCGACCGCTGCACGAAAATGAACTTGTTTCCGCTGAGAAAGACGCTTGGCCACCGAGGCCGGTTTGAAGCTGCGCTACAACCTCAATCGAAACGAAGGATTGCTGATCGCAGTAGTCATATAGGCAGCCGCAGCTGCGACGGTGAACGCTCTGAAGACCGGCATAGGGCCGCGAACGCCGCCGGGATCACGATCTATCCGATGTTGGGGTTGGAGATGGCGAACGTCACTGCGGACGGCGACACGCGAATGCCTACAGTCAACATATTTCGCTTGGCGCTTTTCAACAGCGTTTCTGTATTTCCCTGAGGTAAAGCGGCTGGGATTGCTCGTCGTGCGATGGTGACCCTACCCACGCAACCGCTCAGTGATTTCTAACTCCGGCATCCCTGCCACCACTAAGAAGTCCATCACTGGCTTATTTGGCTTGCCGTACGCGATGCTCTTGAAGCCCCAGGGCTTTGGCCTCGGCCGGTGATTGGCCCTAACAGGCTGTTGAAAAACTCGCTCGTCACGCTCGTGCCGTCGTGATTCAATCTGCCGCGTTGTGGGAGGTTGATTTGCGCGGGGCTGACGAGAGAACGGGATCGCTATTTAGCTACGTGGATCTTGAAGCACGGGTGCGCAAGGATCATCCGCTTCGCACCATCCGGGGGCTGGTGAACGAGACGCTCGCCAATATGGAGAGCGATTTCGTGGGCCTTTATGCCGGTATTGGTCGACCTTCCATCGCGCCAGAGAAACTGCTTCGGGCGATGCTGCTGCAAGCCTTCTACTCCGTACGATCCGAGCGCCACCTGATGGAGAGGCTGGAATTCGATCTGCTCTTCCGGTGGTTTGTCGGCCTTGGGGTGGACGAGCCGGTGTGGGATCACTCCACCTTCTCAAAAAACCGCGACCGGTTGCTTGAGGGAGCGGTCGCAGCGCGCTTCCTCGCGGCGCTGCTGGCGCAGCCGAAGGTGAAGCGCCTTCTTTCGACCGAGCATTTCAGCGTCGACGGCACGCTGATCCATGCTTGGGCTTCGATGAAGAGTTTCAAGCCTGTCGATGGCCCCGATGATCCGTCACCACCCACGAGTGGGCGCAATGCCGACGCTGACTTTCGCGGTACGACGCGTTCAAACGCAACGCATGTCAGCACGACGGATCCGGAGGCGAAGCTCTATCGCAAGGGTCCAGGCATGGAGGCGAAGCTGGCTTTTCTCGGCCATGCGCTGATGGAAAACCGCTGCGGACTGATCGTCGGCGCCTGTCTGACCCCGGCCAACGGTCATGCCGAGCGCCTCGCCGCCCTGGCGATGATCGAGCCGCATGCGGATCGGCCCGTCGCCGTCACGCTCGCCGCCGATAAAGGATACGACGCAGCAGACTTCGTGAACGAGCTGAAGACGATGAACGTGCGACCGCACGTCGCCCAAAACACAACACGTCGTTCTGCCGTGGACGCGCGAACGACACGCCACCCCGGCTACGCCGCGAGCCAGCGCGTCCGCAAGCGGATCGAGGAGGCGTTCGGCTGGATGAAGACCATCGGGGGTATGCGGAGACCGATGCTGCGTGGGACCGACCGTGTCGGCTGGGCCTTCATCTTCGCAGCCGCCGCCTACAACCTTATCTGCATTCCGCGATTGCTGAAGGACGCGGCCTGATTGAAGCGGAATGGAGCCCAGCAGAACCGCGCCGACCCGGGCCAACCGGACCGCGGTCTAAAACAGTCGAGCCATCCATCGTCCGGGATACCGATCCTGCGCTCCTTGCCGCTTACGATCTGGCGTTCTTCAACAGCCTGCTAGA
>JAIESI010000117.1 GCA_019746135.1 Xanthobacteraceae bacterium | reverse complement strand
GGCATCGCCAGCACGATCGGCGGATCGGCGCGCCGGCGCATCGCCTCGGCGTTGTTCGGGCGGAGCTTTGCGACCTCTTCGATCAACGGATGGCCGACATAGCTGCAGGGCGGGCCGCCGAGCTTTCGGTGCACGCCCGGTTCGAATGGCAGCAGCGCCAGCACGTGGTCGATGTAGCCGCGCATCGATTTGGCGCGGCCGGATCGCCAGGCCCAGACCGAGGGCGAGACGTAGTCGACGATCGGGATCGAGCGGTCGAAGTGATGGACCCAGCGCGCGACCCGGAGCGTGTAACCCGGGCTGTCGATGATCACCAGCGCATGCGGCTTGCGCTGCAGCACCGTGCGCACGGTCTTGTACATGTGGCTGAGAATGCGCGGCAGCCGGCGCGGGATCGCGGTGAAGCCGATGATCGAGAAATCCTCGACCGGCAGGAGGCTCGCAAGTCCCGCCGCCGTCATCTCGCGGCCGCCGACGCCGGTGAAGCGGAGCGGCACGCTGGCGCGCTCCTTCAAGGCGCGCATCAGGGCGCCGCCGAGCCGGTCGCCGGACTCCTCGACCGCAACCAGGAAAATCTCGACCTCGCCGCGTGGCAAAGTCGCGTTGGCAGGGCCGGTGCTGCTCATGGCGCGGTCCCGCCGGCCTCGACCCCGACCACAAACAGCTTCGCGCGGTCGGCGCTGGCGGCAATCACCTGAGGCTCGGCGACGAAGGTCGAGCCCGCGACCACGGCAATGCCGGCAAGCCCCGCGGCTGCCGCTCCCGCGACGGTCTGCGGACCGATGGTCGGCAGATCGATGCGATGGTCCTGGCCGAGCTTCGCGGCCTTGACCAGAACGCCGGTGCCCGACGGCGAGCGGATGCGGCCGTTCTTTCGCAATTCCGCGACGCGGGCCACCGCCCGGTCGGTGCCCTCCGGTCCCTCGACCGCGAGAACCTGGTTGTCGGCGACGACCACCGCCTGGCCGACGTCGTGCGGGCTCATGGCGTTCAGCACGGCAAGCCCGCGCGCGATATCGGCCGTGTCGCGATCGCCGGGCGTGCAGCTGCCGAGCGGTCCGAGCGGCATGGTGAGCTCCGGCGCGATGTCCTTGGGGCCGAGCAGCCGGAACCCGTGCTGCTCGATCAGCCGGCCGATGCCGGATTGCAGGTGATCGTCGCCGCCGCGGTAGAGCCGCACGATTTGCGGCATCAGCCGCAGCACCCGCCAGTCCGGCCGGATGCTCCACAGCGACGGCCGCGTCACCGAGCCGATGAAGGCGATGTCGCGGCAGCCCTCGGTCGCGGCGATGCGCATGAAGCGGTTGAACTGGCCCATCCAGGTCCAGTGATGCGGATAGGCGGTGACGCGCGCGGGATCAGCGAAGCCGCGCAGCGCAAACAGCACCACGCGGCGGCCGCGGCGCATGGCGGCGTCGGCCAGTGCGAACGGCAGGCTGCCGGCGCCGCAAACGATGGCGAGCGCGGGTTCACCGTTCGTCCGATCGGGCAGCCGCTCGTTCATGCCGTGCCGCTCATAGCTCCGGGTCGGAGGCTCCGGCTCCGTCAACCGCGGGCATCATCAGCGGGCGCTTGCCGCGGTCGCGAATGAAGGCGACGATCTTGCCGATGACCGGATCGGCCGAATGCTCCGCGCTGACCCGTTCGAACCGCTCCGCAAAGCTGCCGTCGCCGAAGAACAGCGTCTGGTAGGCCCCGCGAATGCGGTGCATGTCGCTTCGCGTGAACTTCCGGCGCTTGAGCCCTACGACATTGAGGCCGACGAGGTCAGCCTTGGGGCCGAAGGCAAAGCCGAACGGAATGAGATCGCGGGTGATCCCGCTCATGCCGCCGAGCATCGCGCCCTCGCCGACCCGGCAGAACTGGTGCACGGCGGTGTTGCCGCCGACGAACACGTTGTCGGCCAGGGTGACGTGGCCGCCCAGCACCGCGCCATTGGCGAAGGTGACGTCATTGCCGACTTGGCAGTCGTGGCCGACATGGGAGTTCGCCATCAAGAAGCAGCGATCGCCGACGCGCGTGACCCCGCCATAATCCTCAAGGCCGGTCGAAATCGTCACCCCTTCGCGGATCTGGCAACTGGCACCGACGGTGAGCTGTGTGGCCCCGCCGCGGTAGCCGGTCGACTGCGGCGGCGTGCCGAGCGACGCGAACGGATAGATCACGGTCTTTTCGCCGACCACCGTGACGCCGGTGATGTTGACGTGCGACAAAAGACGCACGCCTGCGCGCAACTCGACGCTCGGGCCGACGGTGCAGAACGGACCGATCTCGACGTCGTCCGCAAGCTTCGCGCCGTCGGCCACGCGCGACGAAGGATCGATCCGCGGCACCTCAGACCTCTGCGATCATCGCGCCGAGCTCGGCCTCGGCGACGATCTCTCCGTCAACCTTGGCCTCGCCGCGGAACCACCACATGTTCTTGCGCCGCTTGAGGCGGTTCATGTGGTACTCGAGCCGGTCGCCGGGCACGACGGGCCTGCGGAACTTGGCCTTGTCGATGGTGAGGAAATAGACCAGCGTCGGCTTCACCTCGCCGAGCGCGCGGATGCACAGCGTGCCCGCGGTCTGCGCCATGCCCTCAAGCACCAGCACGCCCGGCATCACCGGATTGTCGGGAAAGTGGCCGGCGAATTGCGGCTCGTTCGCGGTCACGTTCTTGATGCCGATGCCATGCTCGTCGCCGCGGATATCGATGATCTTGTCGACCAGCAGGAACGGATAGCGGTGCGGCAAGGCGGCGAGGATCTCGCGGATGCCGATGGCGTCGACCGTCTCGCCGTTCATGTGTCTGTCCCCCGGTTTTCGGCTGCAGGTCCCGCGACCAGATTGTGACGCGGACCTGGGGCACCGCAAGGTTCGATTAGCACGGCGGGTGATTTTCCGGCCAGACAACCGGCGGGATCAACCGGTTCCGGGCCGCAGCAGCCCCTGCCGCGGCCCGAAAAACGCGCCTGGCCATCGTTAGAACTTGGTGCCGCCGCCGAACCGGAATTGCTGGATCCGGTCGTAATCCTGCTTCAGCAGCGGGACCGCGTAGTCGAAGCGCAGCGGTCCGAACGGCGAATTCCAGATCAGGCCGACGCCGACCGAGGCGCGCGGCGCCGAGGTATCGGCCGGGTTCAACCGCTCGCCGGTCACGTCCCACATGGTCGGGCCCTTGTAGTCCCAGAGCGAGCCGACGTCGGCGAACACCGCGCCTTTCAGGCCGACGTCCTTGGGCAGGAACGTAAACGGCGCCTGCGCCTCGACCGAGGCACCCCAGAACATGGTGCCGCCCAGCGGGTCCTGGTTGGTGTTCGGCGTCAGGTCACGCGGACCGAGGCCTGCGGGCGCAAAGCCGCGGACCAGGTTCGGACCCATCTGGAAGTGATCCAGCATGCGCAGGTCCTTGTCGCCCCAGCCCGCGAGATGACCGCCCTGAATTTTGAACACCGTGACGACGTCGGCGAACAGCTCGTAGTAGCTGCGCGCCTCGCCGGTCGAACGGATGAAATTCACGTCGCCGCCGATGCCGGCGAAATCCTGCTTGAACTCGGCGTAGAGACCGCTGGTCGGATTACGGTTGTTGTCCAGCGTGCTGTAGGACACGGTGTATCCCAGCATCGACACCAGCGTCCGGCCAGCCGCGAGCTCTTTGCGGACCGCGAGCGAGGCTTCGCCGTTGTTGTAGCAGCCGTTGCCGGGAAGCACGCCGGTTCCGCCGTTGATCAGGGCCTGTGGCGTAAACTGGCAGTCGTTCAGATTGTTCGGCAGCGTGATCTTCTGCTGATAGACGTTGTAACGCGCCTGGAACGCGATCTCCTCGCTGAGCGCGAAGCCCGCACGCAGCGCCACGCCGGCGGTTTCGCTGTCGTAGGAGATGTAGTTCGAAGCGAGCGTCTGCTTGATGTAGAGATCCAGGCCGACGCCAAGGCGGTAGCCCATGAAGAACGGCTCGGCGATCGACAGCTCGAAGCCGCGGGCGCGCTGGCCGTACTGCACGGCGAACCGGGCGAACTGGCCCTGCCCGAGCAGGTTTCGCTCGGCGACGCTGAGCTCGGCCATGAAGCCGTCGGCGGTCGAATAGCCGCCGGCAATCGAGAATTCGCCGGTTGGCTGCTCTTCAACGTCGACGTTCAGCACGAGGCGGTCGGGTGCCGAGCCCGGCTCGTTGGTGATCTTGACGTTCTTGAAATAGTTCAGGTTTTTCAGCCGCCGCTCGGCGCGATCGATCAGCGCGCGGTTGTAGGCGTCGCCCTCGCCGACGTCGAACTCGCGGCGGATCACCCAGTCGCGCGTACGCGTGTTGCCGCGGATGTTGATGCGCTCGATGTAGACGCGCGGGCCGTCCTCGACGGTGAAGGTGACGTTGATGGTCCGCGTCGCCATATCGCGATCGCCGCGCGGGCGGATGATCGCGAACGGATAGCCGCGCCGCGCCACCTCGATCGACATCTGCTCGACCGATTTTTCAACCGCCTCGGCGTTGTAGACATTTCCGGGCGCAGCCCGCAGCCGGGAGTAAAGCCCCTTCGGGTCGACGACCGCCACGCTGGACTGGATGTCGACCTTGCCGAACCTGTAGCGGTCGCCCTCTTCGATCGTGTAGGTGACGATGAAGCCCTTCTGCGTCGGGTCGTAGACCGAAACGGCGGAGACCACGCGCACGTCGGCATAGCCGTGCTTCAGGTAGAAGCGGCGCAGCAGGTCGCGGTCCGCCTCGATGCGGTCGGGGTCGTAGATGTCCTGCTGCTGCAGGAACGAAATCAGCCAGAACGTCTCCTGGGTCTTGATCTCGTCCTTCAGACGCTGATCGCCGTAAGCCTTGTTGCCGACGAAGATGATCTTCTTGACGCCGGTCTTTTCGCCTTCGCGGATCTCGAACACGAGATCGACGCGGTTGTTCGGCAGCTCGATGATCTTCGGCTCGACCTGGACGTCGAACCGGCCGTTGCGCCGGTAGATCTCGACAATGCGCTGCACGTCCGACTGCACGACCGGCCGCGAAAGCGTGCCGCGGGCCCGCGACTGCACCTCGTTGGTGAGCTGATCGTCCTTGACCTTCTTGTTGCCCTCGAACGCCACCCGGTTGATCACCGGGTTCTCGATCACGGTGACGATCAGCCGGCCGCCCGACTGGTTGATCCGGACGTCCTGGAACAGGCCGGTTGCGTAAAGGGCCTTGATGGCCTGGTCGATCTTGAAACTGTCGAGCCGCTCGCCGGGATTAAGGCGGAAGTAGGAGCGGACGGTATCGGCCTCGACCCGGCGGTTGCCTTCGACCACGATGGACGAGGCCTGGGCCACGGCATAGTTGGCGGTGGCCACCGCGCCGACCGCGGTGCCAAAAACAATCCCTGCGAGGACCATGCCCACCCAGCACAGGTCCCGTAGCAACCGCACGCCAGACTTCATGCGCAATGCGCCCTTTTCCACCCAAACCGACTGAACGGCGTAATTGCGGACCCCACTCAGCACCATGTTTGTACAGGCATTTTCCAACTCTGCAACACGATGAGGTGTCGCGTGTCCCCCGTATCCAGCAGGAACTTCCGTCCCACCGGACATTTCCCCAAGACCGTTGCCCGAAAGGCGCAGGTTACGACGCCCAGAGCCGCGGCAGCAGCTGCAGGGTGTCGTTAAAGATTGTAAAAATCATCAACATCACGACGATCGCGAAGCCGATGCGGAACCCGATCTCCTGGGCCCGGACCGACAGCGGCCGGCCGCGGGCGGCCTCGACGGCGTAGAACATAAGGTGACCGCCGTCGAGAAGCGGGACCGGGAACAGGTTCAGGAGCCCGATCGACACCGAAAGCATGGCCGCCAGATGCAGGACCGGCATGAAGCCCAAGGTCGCCACCTGTCCCGAGATCTGGGCGATCCGGATCGGCCCGCCGAGCTGATCGGCGCATTCCGTGCCCGAGAACAGCCCGCCGATGTAGGAGAACGTGCGTTCGACGATGAACCAAGTCTCCTTGGTGCCCTGCCAGACGGCCTCCACCGGGTTGAACTGCTCGGTTTTCACGTCTGCGGCCGACATCGAGCGGCTGACGCCGAGGACGGCATGGCAGGTGTTGTTGCCAAAGCCGTCCTTGCCCTGCCGCAGCGCCGGCGTGGCGTTGATGCTGAGCGGCGCCCCGCCACGGTCGATCTGGAAGGCCAGCGTCCGCCCGGCGCTTGCGCTGACGATCCGCTGCATGTCGGAGAAGCTGTCGATCTTGCGGCCGTCGATGGCGAGCACGACGTCGCCGGGCTTGAGACCCGCGGCAGCCGCGGCCGACTCCGGCTGCACCTGGTCGATCCGCGCGGTCGTGGTCTGGCGGCCGTACAGGGAGAAAACGAAGGCGAAAATCACGATCGCCAGGATGAAGTTGGCGATCGGGCCCGCCGCGACGATGGCGGCTCTGCTGCCGACCGGCTGGTGGTAGAAGCTCTCGCGGCGCTCCTGCGGGTTCATGTTCTCGATCGAGGCCTGATCGGGGACGCTTGCCGCGTTCTCATCGCCAAAAAACTTCACGTAGCCGCCGAGCGGAATGGCGGCGATCTTCCAGCGGGTGCCGTGGCGGTCGGTGAAACCGGCGATCTCCGGGCCGAAACCCACAGAAAACGTCAGCACCTTCACCCCGCACCAGCGGGCCACCAGGAAGTGCCCCAGCTCATGAAAGAAGACGACGACGCTCAGACCGAACAGAAATGGGATGATCCAGCCGGTCCATCCCCCGCCCCAAAGTCCGAAGTTGCTGAAAACGTCCATTACGGCCCCGTCCCGCGATTCTTCGATCCGCCCCAGCGGACCATCTAGGATGACTTTGCGGCTATTTCTGGCATCAGGTCATGCGCCAGCGACCTTGCCATCTGGTCAATGGCCAGCGCCTCGTCGATATCCTGCGGCTCGGCCATGGCATTGCGCCGCTCGGCTGCGTCGAGCGTCGCTTCCACCAGCGCCGCGATACCGCCAAAACCGATCTTGCGGCTGAGAAAGGCTGCGACCGCCACCTCGTTCGCCGCGTTGAAAATGGTGGGTGCCGCCCCGCCCGTCTCCAGCGCGCGGCGGCCGAGCGCCAGCGCCGGGAAGCGCTCCGGATCGGGCGCTTCGAAGGTGAGCTGGCCGATCTTGGCGAGGTCGAGCTTGGCGGCCGGCCCGTCGATGCGGGTGGGATAGGCCAGGCAATGGGCGATCGGGGTGCGCATGTCGGGCGAGCCGAGCTGCGCCACCACCGAGCCGTCACGGTACTCGACCATGCCGTGGATGATCGACTGCGGGTGCACCAGCACCGCAAGCTGGGATGGCGGCACCGCGAACAGATGGTGCGCCTCGATCAGCTCCAGGCACTTGTTCATCATGGTTGCGGAGTCGATGGTGATCTTCGGGCCCATCGACCAGTTGGGATGCTTCAGCGCCTGCTCGACGGTCGCGGCCCGCATCTGCTCGCGGGTCCAGGTGCGGAACGGACCGCCCGAGGCGGTGATGATGATGCGGCTCACGTCCTCGCGCGGGCCCGCGGCCAGCGCCTGGAAGATCGCATTGTGCTCGGAATCGACCGGCAGCACGCTTGCGCCCGCCGCCGCGGCGCTGCGCATGAACATCGCGCCGGCGCAGACGAGGCACTCCTTGTTCGCCAGCGCCACCGTCGCGCCGCGCTTGGCGGCGGCGAGTGTCGGCTTCAGTCCGACCGAGCCGCTGACGGCCGCCATCACCCAATCGGCCGGGCGCTCCGCCGCCTCGACCAGCGCCGCCTCGCCGCTCGCGGCTTCGATGCCGGTGCCGGCGAGCGCCGCCTTCAGATCGTCATAGGCCGAAGGATCGGCGACGACCGCGAGCCTGGCGTTGAGCTCGCGCGCGATCTGCGCAAGCTGCGCGCCGTTCTTGTGCGCCGTGACCGCCTCGACGCGGTAGTGGCCATTGCCGCGCTTGAGCAGATCGACCGTGCTCATGCCGACCGAGCCTGTCGCGCCCAAAACAGTCACGCTGCGGACCGCCTTGACGGGCCGGCGCTCGGCGCGGACGTGCGGATCAACGACTTGCATCACTCACCATACCATGAGACCGCGGGCCGTCGCATTCAGCCCGCCGTGCAGGAGGCCGACCAGCGCGCCGGCCACGGCCGCGGTCACGAACCCGTCCAGCCGGTCCATCAGCCCGCCATGGCCCGGAATGAGCTGGCTCGCATCTTTGGCGTTGAACCGCCGCTTGACCGCGGACTCGAACAGGTCGCCCGCCTGCGAGACCACGGACAGGACCAGCGCAACGACGGCGACGGCCGCGATGCCGGTTATGCCGAACTGGCGCGCGAGCAGCACGCCGCCGACCACCGCGGCAATGCTGCCGCCGATCGCGCCGGACCAGGTTTTCTTCGGGCTGACGCGCGGCATGAGCTTCGGGCCGCCGATGGCGCGTCCCGCAAAGTAGGCCGCGATGTCGGTCAGCCATACGATCACGAACAGGAACAGGATCGCGGCAAAGCCGAACGTTCCGTCGCTGCGCAGCAGCACCGGCGCAATGAGGAGCGCTGCCGCGTAGACGAGGCCGGCGACGCACCAGCCGCGACGCACCTGCGAAGCAAGTCCTGCGATCGCGAACCCGCCAAGCGCGACAAGCGCGATGGCAATGCCGAACCAGCCGACGGTCAGAACCGCCGCCGCTCCGGCCAGCGCCGCCGCGCCCACGGTCAGCACCGAATTGCGATCATGGCCGCAGACCAGCGTCTGCCACTCCCACAGCACGACGAGAGCGGCGATCAGCCAGAACACGATGAACACCGCGCCGCCGAACCAGGCCGCGCCGATCGCGAGCGGCGCCAGCACCAGCGAGGAGACGACACGAAGCGCGAGATTGCTGCGCCCGGCCAGGATCGGCAGCCCCGGCGGCGGCAGCCCTGGCGGGTCCTCGGCCGGATGGGCGCCCGCCACGATCAGGACCCGGTCTGCGCGATCAGGCCGCCGAACCGGCGCTCGCGGCGGTGATATTCGGCAATCGCGCCCTCGAGCGCGGCGCGATCGAAATCGGGCCAGTAGGTCGGCACGAACACCAGCTCGCTGTAGGCGGCCTGCCAGAGCAGGAAATTCGACAGCCGCTGCTCGCCGCTGGTGCGGATGATCAGGTCGGGGTCCGGCAGGTCGGGCGCGTCGAGGTTCTGCCCGATCGCGTCGGCGGTGACCGCCGACGGATCGATCTCGCCCGCTTTCACCTTCGCTGCGAGCTTCGCCGCCGCGCGCGCAATCTCCTGGCGGGCGCCATAGTTGAACGCGACGACCAGCGTCAGCTTGTCGTTGTCCTTGGTGAGCTCTTCGGCCTCTTCCAGCAGGCGGCGAATGTCGGGATCGAGATCGCTGCGCTCGCCGATCACCCGCACCTTGACGCGGTTCTGATGCAGCTCGGCGAGGTCGTTGCGGATGAAGCGCCGCAACAGGCCCATCAGGTCGCGGATCTCGGACGCCGGCCGGGTCCAGTTCTCGGCGCTGAAGGAAAAGATCGTGAGGTAGGAGATGCCCATTTCGCCCGCCGCGCGGACGGTCTTGCGCAGCGCTTCGACCCCGCGGCGATGACCCTCCCCCCGCGGCAGCCCGCGCGCCGAGGCCCAGCGGCCATTGCCATCCATGATGATGGCGACGTGTCTCGGCGTCTCGAAGGCGGACAGTGGGAGGGGAATGTTAGACATTGGCAAAACGGATCAGACCGTCATGATCTCCTTTTCCTTGGTCGCCAGCATGCCGTCGATGTCGGCGATGGACTGATCGGTCGCCTTCTGGACCTCGGTGTCCATGCGCTTGTGATCGTCCTGGCTGATCTGGTGGTCCTTTTCCATCTTCTTCAGCACATCCATGCCGTCGCGCCGAACATGGCGGACCGCGACCCGGGCGGTTTCGGCATACTTGTGCGCGATCTTGACCAGTTCTTGACGGCGCTCGGTGTTGAGCTCGGGCAGCCGCAGGTGGATCACCTGGCCCTCGCTGGAGGGCGTAAGCCCGAGGTTGGCGGCAAGGATCGCCTTCTCGACCGCGTTCACCATCGAACGGTCCCAGACCTGGACGCTGATCATGCGCGGCTGCGGCACGCTGACGGTGGCCACCTGGTTCAGCGCCATGCTCTGCCCGTAGGCATCGACGTGAACCGGATCGAGCAGGTGCGCCGAGGCGCGGCCGGTGCGAAGTGCGCCCAGTTCGGTCTTGAGCACGCCGAGCGCGCCCTGCATCCGCCGCTTGAGTTCGTTGATGTCATAGTTCGATGCCATGAGCCCCTCCAATCGGTCTCCGAGCGCTCGCCTGCATCACCGGATTCGGACGCCTTGGGAGCGTCCTTAATCCGACTTATCCACTGACAACTGTCGCGCGGCCTTCGCCGCGCAGAACCGCTTCGATCGCGCCTGGGGTTCGGATCGAAAATACGATGATAGGCATGCCGTTTTCCCGGGCAAGGGCGAAGGCGGTCGCATCCAGCACCTTTAGGTCGCGGTCGAATGCTTCCTTGAGCGAGATTTTGTCGTAACGCTTCGCGGCCGGGTCCTTTTTCGGGTCGGCGCTGTAGACCCCATCGACGTCGGTCGCCTTCAGCACCGCGTCGCACGCCATCTCGGCCGCGCGCAGCACCGCCGTGGTGTCGGTGGTGAAGAACGGATTGCCGGTGCCGCCGGCGAACACGACGATGCGGTTCTCCTCGAAATGGCGCAGCGCCCGCGCCCGCTCGTAGGTCTCGCAGACCTGCGGCATGCTGAGCGCCGACATGGTGCGGGCCGGCGCGCCGAGCCGCTCGATCGCCGCTTCAAGCACCAGCGCGTTCATGACGGTCGCAAGCATGCCCATCGAATCCGCGGTCGGCCGCGACAGGCTCTTGCCCGACATCTTCACGCCGCGAAGGATGTTGCCGCCGCCGACCACCACGCCGATGGCGAAACCGGCCTTGCGCGCGGCGATCAGGTCGGCGGCGATGCGGTCGATGGTCGGCTGGTGGATGCCGAAGCCCTCCGGCCCCGACAGCGCCTCGCCCGAAACCTTGACGATGACGCGCCGGTAGCCGGACGTATGGGCAGCCTCAGCCATTGCCGTGCCTCTGTCGGCCGCGCGCGGCCAAGCGGTCAGTTCTTGGTCGCGCCCGAAGCCGCCGCAACTTCAGCCGCGAAATCGGACTCCTGCTTCTCGACGCCCTCGCCGAGCTTGTAGCGCACGAAGCCGGTGACCTTGATCGGTCCGCCGACCTTGCCTTCGGCTTCCTTGAGCGCCTGCGCCACGCTTTTCTTGTCGTCGAAGATGAACGGCTGATCGAGCAGGCAGACCTCCTTGTAGAAGGTCTTGATGCCCGACTCGACGATCTTCTCGATCATGTTGGCGGGCTTGCCCTGCTGCCGGAATTTGTCGGCGAGCACGTCCTTCTCGCGCTGCACCAGCGCCGGATCGAGCCCCGACGGATCGACCGCCTGCGGATTGGCGGAGGCGACATGCATCGCGAGCTGGCGGCCGAGCGCCGCAAGCTCGTCGGCATTGCCGCCGCTCGACTCGAGCCCGACCAGCACGCCCATCTTGCCGAGGCCGTCGCTGACCGCGTTGTGGATGTAGCTTCCGACCGCGCCCTTGCCGACGGAAATCTCCGCGGCGCGGCGCAGCGTCATGTTCTCGCCGATCTTGGCCACGGTCTCGGAGATCGCGTCGGCGATGGTCACACTGCCGGCCTTGGCGGCCTTGATCTTCTCGACGTCAGCGCCGACGTCGAGGGCTACGCCCGCGATCATCTTGACGAGGCCCTGGAACAGGTCGTTGCGCGCGACGAAGTCGGTCTCGGAATTGACCTCGACGACGACGCCCTTGGTGCCCTTGATGGCGATGCCGATGAGGCCTTCGGCCGCAACCCGGTCGGCCTTCTTCGCGGCCTTCGACAGCCCCTTCTTGCGCAGCCAATCGACCGCGGCATCGACGTTGCCCGAGGTTTCGCCGAGGGCGGCCTTGCAGTCCATCATGCCTGCGCCGGTCATCTCGCGCAGGTCCTTCACCATCTGTGCAGTGATCTGAGCCATTTTTCTAATCCATTGCGGAGCGGAATTGCGGGCGCGGCGAAAGAGCCCGCGCCTCGCTCCTTCGTCGGCTTATTACTCGGCCGTCAGCTCTTTGGCCTTGGTGACCCAGCCCTGAACGCGACCCGGGAGACCCACCTCTTCGCCCACGTTGTGAGCGGCGTCGGCGCTGAGCTCGGCAATCTGCTGGTAGTGGAAGATGCCGATGTCGTTGAGCTTCTTCTCGATCGCCGGAGACACGCCGGTGAGCTTCTTGAGGTCGTCGGCGACGCCGCGCGGGCCAGGCAGCGGCTCGAAGCCGAGCCCCTTTTCCTCGGCCTTCGGCAGATCTTCCATGATCGGCTTCTCGGCCGCACCGACGTCGATGCCCATGCCGCCCTGGGCACGCGAGATGCCGTCGATGGCGGCGCGGGCGATCAGGTCGCAGTAGAGCGAGATCGCCCGGCTCGCGTCGTCATTGCCGGGCACGACAAAGGTGATGCCGTCCGGATCGCAATTGGTGTCGACCACCGCCGCGACCGGCACGCCGAGACGCCGCGCTTCCTTGATCGCGATGTCTTCCTTGTTGGTGTCGATCACGAACAGGAGGTCCGGCAGACCGCCCATGTCCTTGATGCCGCCGAGCGAGCGGTCGAGCTTGTCGCGCTCGCGCTGCAGGTCGAGGCGCTCCTTCTTGGTGTAGCCCTGGGCCTCGTTCGACTGCAGCATCTCGTCGAGCTTGCGCAGCCGCTGGATCGATCCGGAGATCGTCTTCCAGTTGGTCAGCGTGCCGCCGAGCCAGCGCGAGTTGACGTAGTACTGGGCGCAGCGCTTGGCGGCATCGGCGACGGCGTCCTGCGCCTGGCGCTTGGTGCCGACGAACAGGATGCGGCCGCCCTTGGCGACGGTGTCGCTCACCGCCTCCAGCGCCTTGTGCAGCATCGGCACGCTCTGGGCGAGGTCGATGATGTGGATGTTGTTGCGGGTGCCGAAGATGTATTCACCCATCTTCGGGTTCCAGCGGTGGGCCTGATGGCCGAAGTGAACGCCAGCTTCCAACAGCTGGCGCATGCTGTAATCGGGCAGCGCCATGGTCTTCTCCGGTTGTTCCGCGGCGGAAAAAGTGAGCCCAGATCTCGCGATCCGGGCCACCGGACGGCCGTTTCCGGCCAGAATCCGCCTGTGAGATGGCGTGCATATAGCGACCAAGCTCCCGCAACGCAAGAAACAATCGGTTTTCCCGCGTTTTTCGCCCTTATGAGGCCTGGGGCGGCAGCCGGCGGGCCTTTTCGGGGCCTTCCGGCCCGGTTTCGCCCCCCCGCATCAGCGCTCCTGCGACGTCGTTCAGGGACGGCCGGGGCAGCTCGTGGAACGGCAGCGGCCGGACCAGATCCACCGCCAGCAGCCCCAGCCGCGCGGTGAGGAGCCCGTTGACCATGCCCTCGCCGAGCCGCGCCGAGAGCCTCGCGGCAAGGCCGTGGCCAATCAGCTGTTGCAGCAGGCTGTCGGTGATGGCGACGCCGCCGGTGACCGCCAGATGCGACAGCACCTGCCGGAACAGCCTCAAGACGCCGAGCGCCCCGGGCCGCCCGCCGTAGAGCACCGCGAGGCGGCGAATAAGGTTCAGCGCGTTGACCAGAACGAACAGCATGTCGACCGCGGCGCGCGGGCTGATCGCGGTGACAATCGAGACGCGCTTGGCCGCCGACGCCACCAGCGTCCGCGCTTCGAGATCGAGCGGCGCCATCAGTTCGCGTTCGGTAAGACCGACCAGATCGCGGCCGTCGATGATGTCGTTGCGGTGCGCTTCGAGGCGGCTGCGGCCTCGCGCCAGGCGCGGAATGCGCTTGGTCAACGACAGCATGTCGTCGAGCAGCGCGCGGCCCGAGTCGCGGTTGTCGCTTTCGATGGTTTCCAGCGCCCGGCGGCGGAGCGCCTCCACCTTGCCGAGCCGCATCAGCCCGATCACCTCCCGCAGGACGATGACCAGCAGCGCGAGGCCGGCCAGCACACCCAGACCCAGCCCGATCGCGCCGAGCCAGGGCGTGCGCGCAAACAGGTCGTCGACGAGGTTTGCGACCGCGAGACCAAGCCCCATCACGACCAGGCCCGACAGCGCCGACCAGAACAGCCCGCCCCAGGGAAAGCCCTTGCGGGGCGGCGGCGGTGCCGGCATCGCCGGCAGATTGGTGTCGGGCGCTTCGGCGGCGATGTCGTCGATGATCGGCTCTTCCGGCCGCGTCACCGTGAGCCGCGGATCGTCGATGCTGAACACCGCCGGTTTTCGCAACGTCTCGGTCATCGCAGCCGGTCCCCGATCAGGAATTGCAGCGCGCGGTCGAGGCGAATGTGCGGCAGGGCCGGCGTGCCGTCGTCGGTCGTCTCGAGCGCGGGCGGCCGGAAACGGATCGAGCGGAAGTCGCCGCCCTGCAGCCCTTCGGCCGGGATGTCACCAGGAAACAGCGCGATCTCGGTCTTGCCGTCGAAATGCCGTCCGTCACTCCATTCGCCGGGCACGGCGGTGCCGACGATGGCAGGCAACTCCCCACCCTCGCCCTTCACCATCGCCTCGCGCGTGGCGCGGACGGCGGCGAGCGCGATGACATCGACCGCGGCTCCGGCGTCGCCGGCGCGCGCGATCGCGCTTTCGGTGAGGCGCTTGAGGAAGGCCTCCAGCCGGTCGTGCGCCGAATGATGCAGCAGGTCGGCCTTGGTCGCGGCGAACAGGATGCGGTCGGCGCTCGGGCGGAACAGCGCGTCGAGCCAGCCGCCGCGGCCGACGCGAAAGCATTCGAGCACGGAGGTGAGCGCGTCCTGCAGGTCGCGCACCGCCTCGGAGCCGCCGGCAAACGCCGAGAGCGCGTCGACCAGCACGATCTGCCGGTCGAGCCGGGCGAAGTGATCGCGGAAGAACGGCCGCACCACGACGTCACGATAGGCGTCGTAGCGCCGGCGCATCATCGCCCAGTTCGAGCCCGCGGGCGGTTCGCCCTCGGCGGCAACGTCGAGCGGCGCGAAGGTCAGCGCCGGCGAGCCGGCAAGATCGCCGGGCATCAGGAAACGGCCCGGCGCGACCAGGCTGAGTGTCCGGTGCTCCTGACGGCACGCGAGCAGATAGGCCGTGAACAGCCGCGCCGCTTCGATCGCCGCGTTCTCGTCGGCCGGCGCGAGCGGATCGACCGATGCAATCTGCTCGAGGAACGGCTTCGGCAGCGGCGGCCGCGTGCTGCGGCGCAGATGCGCGAGCGTCTCCGCCGACCACTGCTCATAGCTCTTGTTCAGCAGCGGCAGATCGAGCAGCCATTCGCCGGGATAGTCGACGATGTCGAGCGTCAGCGTCCGCATCGCGCCGCCCGGCGACTGATAGTCGATGACGACGCGAAGCTCGCTGATCTGCCGCGTCGAGTCGGGCCAGTCGCGGTCGATCACGATCGAACGCACATGCCGCTCGTATTCGAAGCGCGGCACCGCATCGTCGGGCTGCGGCGCGAGCCGCGCGCCCGCGATCCGGCCGTTAGCGAGCGGCTCGAACACCGGAAAGCGGCCGCCGCGAACGAGCCCGTGCACCAGCGCGGTAATGAACACGGTCTTGCCGGCGCGCGACAGGCCGGTGACGCCGAGCCGCACGGTGGGGCTGAACAGATGGCCGCCGAATTCGGCGAAGGCCCGCGCCGCGAGCCGCGTCTGTTCGATGAATTCGGAAACGGCCGAGCTCACGGCGGAAGCTGATCCGGGGGCGTTGGTGCCATGCGCGGCATGGCGAAGATGTGGCCCCGCACGGAGAACGGTGCAAGCCTGATCGACGTGCGGCACGGAATGCATGGGGGGCTCCCGATCGCCGACCGCGGGCGCCGTTGCCCGTTGCCGCGGCGTGTCTGCGCCCGGGCTTTGCGAAGTTCTTCCGCGTTGCTCACCCTCCTAAAGAGGGGAGCGGAGCGCCACAAAGCGCTGGTGCGGAAACCGCCGCACCCATGGCCACCTTACGGTCAGGCCTGTCCCT
>JAIESI010000362.1 GCA_019746135.1 Xanthobacteraceae bacterium | reverse complement strand
TTCGCCGTCCACCTTCTCGATCTCGACCGGTTCAAGGAGGTGAACGATTCGCTCGGGCACGCGATCGGCGATGCGCTCCTGTTCGAGATCGCGTCGCGGCTCAGCGACTGCGTCGGCCCCGATGACGTTGTGGCCCGTCTCGGCGGCGACGAATTCACCGTGCTGCAGGCGGTCGGCTCCTCCGGCACGCATGACGCAATTCTGCTGGCGAACAGGATCCGGCGGATCATCTCCAGGCCGTTCGATATCGACGGCCATCATCTCACCATCGAGACGAGCATCGGCATTGCGCTCGCGCCCGAGCACGGCCTCGTCGCACACGAGCTTTTGAAGAAGGCCGACCTCGCGCTCTATCGCACCAAGGCCGACGGCCGCAACGGCTGGCGGCTGTTCGAAAGCGACATGGAGCAGGCGGCCCACGAGCGGCTGACCATGGCGATGGCGCTGCGCGAGTCGATCGAGCGCGAGGAATTCGAGCTGCGCTACCAGCCGCTGGTCTCGGTGACCAAGGAGAATGTGGTCGGCGTCGAGGCGCTGCTGCGCTGGCGCAATACTCAAGGCGAGCTGGTCGGGCCGGGCAGCTTCATTCCGCTGGCCGAGGACACCGGGCTGATCATCCCGCTCGGCGAGTGGGCGTTGCGTCGCGCGTGCCGGGATGCGGCTGGCTGGCCGTCGCATGTCCGGCTCGCCGTCAACCTGTCGCCGGTGCAGATCCGCGGCGGCCGCATGGTGGAGACCGTCAAGCGCGCGCTGCAGGATTCAGGGCTTCCGCCCAACCGCCTCGAGCTCGAGGTCACCGAATCGGTACTGTTGCAGCACAACGAGCAGAACCTCACGGTGCTGCACGAGCTGCAGGATCTCGGCATCGCCATCGTGCTCGACGACTTCGGCACCGGCTATTCGTCGCTGAGCTATCTGCTGAGCTTCCCGTTCGACAAGATCAAGATCGATCGCACCTTCGTGGGCGATCTGGCGCTGCGCAGCGAATGCGCGGCGATTGTCAGCGCTGTGTCGGGCCTGGCGCGAAGCCTCAACATCGTGACCACTGCGGAGGGCGTCGAGACCGCCGAACAGTTCACGCTGCTGCGTGCGGCGGGCTGCACGCTGGCGCAGGGCTATCTGTTCGGCCTGCCGTGCGCCAACGCGGAACTCGAGTTCGGCCATCCGCAGGTGCTGCGCCGCAAGGCGGCGTCCTGAGGGTCATCCTCGCCCGGTCACGCCGGGATGACCGCCTGCACGCGTTCCCTTGCTTCGTCCAGTGACGTGAGCAGCTGGTTCAGCCCGCGCCGCAATTGCGTCGTGGCGAATGGCAGCGCCGAGACCGGATAGCGGTCGAGCGCGGTTGCGACCGAAAGCGCGGTCAGCGGCGATGCGGGTTTGCTGAGGTCGCGGCGGAAGCGCGTGCCGGTGGTGTAGTTCAGCGGTACGAGCAGGCGTGAGATGTCGTGCAGGGCGCCGTTCGCGGCCTTGGCTTTCACTTTGCCGGCCTCGAGACCTGCGGCCATCTGCATCAGCGCCGCGTCGAGCCTCGCCACGGCGTTCTGTGCCGGTGAGAGGTCGAAGCGGTTGCCGGCAGCGCTTTGATATTTAGCCAGCGTCGCGTCGAACTCCTTCAGCAGGGCGCGCCAATCCCATGGCAACACGGCTGCATTGGCGAGCCGGAAGACCGCCAACGCATAGACCTTGATGTCGGTGAGCAGCACGCTCCGGTCGGCGACCGGCATCAGGTCGTCGTCGGTGTGCCACTCGAGATTTCCGCCATTGCCCATGACGTAGTAGTAGCCGCGCGCCTTGATCTCGGACTGCGGGATGCGCGACGACGACGAGAAGAAGCCGGTGATGCCGAGGTTGTTGAACGAGAAGTCCGACGACTGGTGCGGCCGCCGGCCTTCGGCGTCCTTGCTGGCGGCGTCCTTCACCACGCCTTTCACGAAGCCCGCGTTCTCCGCCATCCAAGGAATGAGGCTGTACTCGGTGGCGTCGCGGCAGCCGGGGCTGTCGCAGTTGAGGTGGGCGAGACAGTTGCGCGCAAGATCGAGCGCGTATTCATCGACGTACCAGGTCGAGCCGGCGAAGCGTCCGGTGGAATGGCCCGGCCACCAGGCGATGCGCACGCTGCGCTCGAGCTGGTCGCGATGCGTCCACAGCATCCGCGCGATCTCCAGCATGCAGGCGTCGCCGGTGGCGTTGTCGCCGACGCCGACGTCCCAGGAGTCGTAGTGGCCGTGCAGCAGCACGAATTTCTCGGGCTCGCTTTTGCCGGGGATTTCCACGACCGGCAGCAGGCTCCGGAACCAGCCGGTCTCGAATTGGGTAACGATGGTGGCGCTGCCACCCCGGCCGGCCAGCGCGATCAGCGCCTGGCCGTCCGCGTTGTTGACCGCAACCGCAGGGATTCCGGGCTTGTGGGGCAGGTCGTCGACGTCGGCCGTGCCCCAGGTGTAGCTGCCGCCGCCCCAGTGTGCGTACTTGCCGGGGTTGACGAAGATGATGCCCGCGGCGCCGAGCGTCTCCACCGCCATCACGCGCTCGGACGAGATCATGCCGTGCTGCACGACGATCTTGCCGGTCAGGTCGGGCGTGCCGGGCGCGGGATCGTAGTTGTCGCCGAACACCCCGGCGCTCGCCGGGTCCCAGCCGGGCGGCGGGTTGACCGGCTTTTCGACGAACGCCAATGGCGCATTGACGCCGTCCGGCGCGGGCTTGCTCAAGGGCGCCGGCCGGGCGAACAGCTTGCGGCCCTCGCAATCGACATGCGCGCCCTGGGGCAGCGCGAGATAAAGCTGCGGCTCGTGCACCTTCACCGGGACGCCCAGCGCCTTGAGACGATCGATCAGGTGCTGCGCCGCGCGATTGCAGTCGTCGGGATGCTCGCGGCGGATGGTGGAGAACAGCTCCACCAGCGGCCAGGCGTGTTCGGTGGTGGCGCTGTCGAGCAGCCGTTTTTCGTTCTCGTTCAAGCGTTGTCCTTCCCTTGCTGCGCGCGGTTTCGCCGGCGCGCGCTAGTTGACCGTGGTGCCGGTCTCCTTCACCACCTTGGCCCAGCGCTCGATCTCGGCGAGCACGAAGGCTTGCGTCGCGTCCGGCGTGTCGCCACCGGGTTCGACGCCGATGTTGGCGAGCCGATCCTGCACCGCCTGCGTCTTCAGCGCCTTGACGATTTCGGCATGGAGCTTCGTCACGATCGGCTCAGGCACGGCGGCCGGGCCGGCAATACCGAACCAGTTGGTGCTGACGAGCTGCGGATAGCCTTGCTCGGCCATGGTCGGAATGTCCGGGAAGGTGGCGCTGCGCTGCGGGCCGCTGACCGCAATGGCACGCACCACGCCGGAGCGGATATGCGGTGCGGCTGACGGCAGGCTGTCGAACATGGATTCGATGCGGCCGCCGAGCAGGTCCTGCGTCGAGGCCTGCGCGCCGCGATAGGGCACGTGGACGATGTCGATGCCGCCGGCGATTTTCAGAAGCTCGCCGGTCAGATGATGCAGCGTGCCGACGCCGCCGGTGCCGTAATTCAGCTTGCCCGGCTTGGATTTCGCCAGAGCCACGTATTCCCTGAGGTTCGTGACCGGCAGGTCCTTGTTCACCAGCATCACCAGCGGCAGGCGGCCGATGATCGTGACGTGGCGAAAATCCGTGCGGGGATTGTACGGCTGGCGCAGCAGCGTGGCGTTGATCGCCTGCGATGCGACCGCGGTGGTGAGCCAGGTGTAGCCGTCGGGGGCGGCCTTTGCGACGAGATCCGCGCCGATGATGCCGCCGCCGCCGGGCCGGTTTTCGACCAGGAACGATTGGCCGAGCTGCTGCTGCAGTTCGTTGGCGATGGTGCGTGTCAGAATGTCGGACGCGCCCGCGGGCGGTGAGCTGGAGATGAAACGAACCGGATGACTGGGCCAGTTCGCCTGCGCGATCGCGGGGCGCAGCAGCAGCGCGGCAGGAGCCGCCAGCAGGGTTCTGCGGGTCAGCAATGTGCGGGCTCGGGACATCACGAAAACCCTTGAAATCGTTGATCAGGTTAGCAACGGTCGCGGTGTGCGAAAAGCAAGTTCGGGACCAGCAGCCATGCCAAATCGGTCGGGGCAATCGTGAGCCGGAGCCTGCGCGTCGCCGCGGCCCAGAGCGGTCCGATCCAGAGGGCCGACAGCCGGCAGGCGGTGGTCAGGCGGATGGTCGACCTGCTCGATCAGGCGAAGGCGCAGCGCTGCGACCTCGTGGTGTTCACCGAGCTGGCGCTGACCACGTTCTTTCCGCGCTGGTACCTGACCGACCAGGCCGAGGTCGATTCCTGGTTCGAGCGCGAGATGCCGAATGCCGCGACGCGACCGCTGTTCGAGCGCGCGGCGCAGCACAGGATCGCCATCTCGTTCGGTTATGCCGAGCTGACGCCGGACGGGCATCGCTACAACACGTCGATCCTGGTCGATCGTGACGGCACGATCGTCGGCAAGTACCGCAAGGTGCATCTGCCGGGACACAGCGAGTTCGATCCGCAGCGCAGCTTCCAGCACCTGGAGAAGCGCTATTTCGAGCCGGGTGATCTCGGCTTCAACGTCTGGCGCTCGATGGGCGGCATCCTCGGCATGTGCATCTGCAACGACCGCCGCTGGCCCGAAACCTATCGCGTGATGGGCCTGCAGGGCGTCGAGCTGATCATGCTCGGCTACAACACGCCGTCGGTGAACTCGCAGAAGCCGAGCGAAGGCCCGGAGCAGCGCATGTTCCAGCACCGGCTGTCGTTGCAGGCCGGTGCCTATCAGAATTCGTCCTGGGTGGTCGCGACCGCGAAGTGCGGCGTCGAGGACGGCCATCCGCTGTTCGGCGGCAGCATGATCGTCAATCCGGATGGCGAGGTAGTGGCTCAGGCGAACACCGAGGACGACGAGCTGGTGGTGGCCGACTGTGATCTCGATGCGACAAAATTCGGCAAGGAGACGGTGTTCGACTTCAAGCGCCACCGCCGGATCGAGCATTACGGCCGCATCACCAGCCAGACCGGCGCGATCCTGCCGCCCGAGAGCTGAAGCCTCGCGTCTTAACCTTGACCACCGAAACGAGTTGGCTCGTTCGTGGCGCCCTGTAAACATTAATGCGCGGAGGCCAAGGGGGACGTATGCCAAACAAGACTTGGCGCCTTTTGCCTTTTGCAGCCGCGCTGCTCGCGACCGCCACCTCCATTCCGGCTCTCGCCGACGACTGGGACATCTGTGCCAAGTCCTCGGGCGATGAAGCGATCGCCGCCTGCACCCGCGCGATCAAGTCGGGCACCTACAACGGCAAGACGCTGGCGCTCGCCTATTCCAACCGCGGCGTCGAATGGCGCGCCAAGGGCGAGCTCTCGCGCGCCATCGCCGACTATGACGAGGCGATCAAGGCCGACCCGCAGCAGGCAGCCGCCTACAACAACCGCGGCATCGCCTATGCCGCCGGCAATGACTACGACAAGGCGATCGCCGACTATGACGAGGCGGTCCGGCTCAAGCCCGACTACGCCTCGGCGCTGAACAACCGCGGCCTCGCCTACTTCAACAAGGGCCAGCACCAGCGCGCCATTGCCGACTACGACGAGGCGATCAAGCTCGAGCCGGACGCGGTGCGGCTCAACAACCGCGGCAACGCCTATGCGAGTCGCGGCCAGCATGACCGCGCGATCCAGGATTTCGACCAGGCGACGAATCTCGACGCGAACTACGCCATCGCGATCTACAACCGCGGCAACGCCTATTTCGCCAAGGGCGAGACCGACCGGGCGATCCAGAACTACGATCGGGCGTTGACGCTCAATCCGAAATACCAGGACGCCCTGGTCAACCGCGGCGTCGCCCACGAGAAGAAGGCCGCGTACGACCGCGCCATCGCCGACTACAACGAAGCGCTCAAGCTCGACGACAAGGACGCAATTGCCCTGAACAACCGCGGCAACGCGCTGCTCAAGAAGGGCAAGACCGACGACGCCATCGCCGACTACGACCGCGCCATCAAGCTCGACGGCAAGTACGTGGCGGCCTATTTCAGCCGCGCCATCGCCTTCGAAAACAAGAAGCGCTACGAGTCCGCCATCGTCGACTACGGCCAGGTGACGAAGCTGCAGCCGCAGAACGCAGCGGCGTGGAACGCGCGTTGCTGGGCGCTCGCGGTGATCGGCCGTTTGCAGGAGGCGATCGGCGACTGCAACGAGGCCCTGAAGCTGCAGCCCGACTATCCCAACGCGCTCGATAGCCGCGCGTTCGTGCTGTTGCGGGCCGGCAAGTACGACGAGGCCATCGCCGACTACAACGCGGCCCTGGAGATCGATCCGAAGAAGGCGGCTTCGCTGTATGGCCGCGGCATGGCGAAACGCCGCAAGGGCGATTATGCCGAGGGCAACACCGACATCGCCGCTGCCCGCGCCATCCGGCCCAACATCATGGCCGAATATCAGGGCTACGGCCTGATGCCGCCGCTGACCGAGGCGCCGGTACGCGGCAGCGAGCCGGCCGACCGCGACGAGGCGCAGGCCAAGGCGCCGGCGCGGTCCAGGCGGAATTAGCCGCCCGAGATCAGCCAGGTTCCAGGAACCTCGGCGCCCACCGTTGGTTGACTTTGCGAGCCATCGCAATGGAGGTGCCGATGATCCATCAGGCCGATATCAAGGAGCACATGGAGGTGGTCGGTTCTGACGGCCAGCACGTCGGGACGGTGGACCATTTGACAAAGGCCGGCCTGGTCAAGCTCACGAGGAGCGACTCCAAGGACGGCCAGCATCACCTGTTCCCGGTGTCCTGGGTCGAGCGCATCGACCAAAAAGTGCACTTGAGCAAATCGAGCGGGGACGCCAAGGCGCAGTGGCAGACGGCCGCATGAAGCCGATCACCGATGGGACAAGCAAAGGCCCGGCATAGGTGCCGGGCCTTTGCTTTTTGGCGACACGATCCGATGTTATGAAAGATCCATGTCCAGTGCCATGTCGCCCGCAGTCTTCAGTTCCGGATTGGCCGCCGTGCGCGCCGAGATCGAACGCGCCTGCCGCGAGGCGTCGCGGGACCCCGCAGGCGTGACGCTGGTGGCGGTGTCAAAGACGTTCGGTGCGGACGCCATCGAGCCGGTGATCGTCGCAGGGCAGCGGGTGTTCGGCGAAAACCGCGTGCAGGAGGCCAAGTCGAAATGGCCGGCGCTGACGGCCCGGCATCCGGGGATCGAGTTGCACATGATCGGCCCGCTGCAATCCAACAAGGCGAAGGAGGCGGTGGCGTTGTTCGATGCGATCCACTCGGTGGATCGGCCGAGCCTGTGCGAGGCGCTGGCCAAGGAAATCACGAGGCAAGGCCGCCGCCCACGGCTGTTCGTCGAGATCAACACCGGGGCTGAAGCGCAGAAGGCCGGCGTGCTGCCGCAGGATGCCGATGCATTTCTCGCGCGCTGCCGCGACGAGCATGGGCTGACGATCGACGGGTTGATGTGCATTCCGCCGGCGGACGAAGCGCCGGCGCCGCATTTCGCGCTGACGGCAAAGATCGCGAAACGCAACGGACTGGCGCTCCTGTCGATGGGAATGAGCGCGGATTTTCCCGCCGCCATCGCCATGGGCGCAACCCACGTGCGGGTCGGCAGCGCGATCTTCGGCGCGCGGGAGAAGCACTGACCGTTTGCGAGGCCTCAGGTCCGGTAGCGGCTCGGCAGCGGCGCCGGATTGTTCGGGCCGGGCGCACCGGCGATCGGCTTGCGCAGGATGCTCGGCCGGGGCTCGGCGGCCGGAGCAGGAGCCGGGGCTGCGGGTGCCGGAGCCGGTGCTGGCACGGGCGCAGGCCTCGCTGCCGCCGGAATCGGAGCCGGTGTCGGCGCATACGCCGGTGCGACCGGCGCGGATGGCTGGAGCGGCGGCGACGTCCGGTAGGACGGCGCCTCTTCGCGCCCGCGCGGGATGTCGTCGCGGGTGCGCGGCGGCAGGTCGTCGGTCCAGCCCATATCGCTGTCATCGTCGAGCCCGGCCTTGTGGCTCATGGTCGATGCGCGCCAGCGGTCGATGACCGAGTCGATCAGGTCGCGGTTCGGCGCTGCGCCCGCGACGCGGGTGTTGCCGCCGGCCTCGCTGGTCGGGCGTTGCGCGGCAGGCACTTCGCGGAACTTCATGCGGGTGGGCAGCGGCACGCCCGGGCCGAAGGCGAACACTTCGCCGGTGCCGAGCGTCGGGATAAAGGTCAGCATGCTGGCGCCTGCGTCCGACACGGCCGAGCGGATCAGCGCCTGGTCGCGGTCGTTCGACAGCCGCATCACGAACAGCGTGCTGCATTGGGAGATGATGTTGGGATCGATCTCGGCCGGGCGCTGTGTCACCAGGCCGAGGAACACGCCGTATTTGCGGCCCTCCTTGGCGATGCGCGACAGCGCGCGCTTGGTCGGGCCGAAGCCGATGCTCTTGTCGGCGGGCGCATAGCGGTGCGCCTCCTCGCAGACGAAGAGGAGCGGCGAGGCGCCGTCGCTCCACAGGCCGAAGTCGAAGGCCATGCGGGACAGCACGGAGACGACCGAGTCGATCACCTCGGACGGGAAGCCGGCGAGCTGCATGATGGTCATCGGCTTGCCGTTGGCGGGCAACCGGAACAGATGCCCCACCACCTCGGCCATGGTGTCGCCGCCGACGGTGGCATTCTCGAACATGAAGCCGTAGCGCGGATGGTTGCGGAACGTTTTGATGCGCTGCAGGAGCTTGTTGTAGGTCGTCACGCGGGCGCGGTTCTCGAGCTTGCCCATGCGCTCGTCGATCACGGTGATGAGGTCTTCGATGCGGTAGGGCACCGGCGTGTCGACGCCGTAGCCCATGTCGCGCGTGTCCTTTTTCTTCATCAGCCCGCGGTCGGACGACGCGCCGCCCTTGAGCTGGACATACGCGGCCTTGGCGAGCGGGATCGCCTCGGAGAGGATTTCGACCTCTTCCTCGACGCCCGGGCGCCCGCCGAAGAAGGCGTCCACCGTCTCCTCGAAATTGAACAGCCAGAACGGCAGCCGCAGATTGCGCGGGGTCAGCACCTGCGCCTTGTCGCCGAAGCAGCGGCCATATTCGTTGTGCGGGTCGATCAGGAAGATGCGCAGATCCGGCCGTTCCTCCAGCGTCTGCTGCAACAGCAGCGCCACGCCGTTGGACTTGCCGGTGCCGGTGGTGCCGAGCACGGCAAAGTGCTTGCTGACGAGTTGCTCGATGTCGATCTGAGTCGCGATGGACGGGTCCTGCTGCAGCACGCCGACGTTCGACGGCCGGCCGCTGCGGCCGCTGTAGATCAGCCGGAGCTCACGATCGCTCATCAGCACCGCGGGATCGCCGATCGTCGGATACTCGGTGATGCCGCGCTGGAAGTGCGCAGTGCCCGAAGCGCTCGCCTTGATCTCGCCGACGATGTCGATCTGCGCGGTGTTGCGGCAGCTCGGGTCCTGGTCGCGCGCCGGCCGCTCGGAGATGTCGGTGATCATGCCGACGGTGACGATGCCGCCGCTGACGATGCCGAGGAATTTTCCGACCGTGGCGCGCGTGCTGCCGGACGGCGTCGCGCTGAGGCCGACGACGACTTGCGCGCCGCTGACGGCGACGACGCGGCCGATGGTTTCGCGGGTGGCGCGCGGCGTTTCGGACGACGGAGTGCTGGCGTTGGTCATGTCGGCCCTGTCTGGAATGGCCGCGCAATCTGCGGCCGTCGTCAGATGCGGCCGGTATAGCCAAAGACCATCGCGTTTCGGTTAAATCGCACCACGATGTGGCTCAACGAACCATTCATCGTGAAGGCCGGGTTACTCAGCCGATGACAATTCGCGTCGTGGGTCCGACGCGGCCGATCAGCCGCCGCAGGGCATCGGTCTTCAGCGCAACGCATCCGGCGGTCGGCGCGAAGCCCGGCCGGGCGACATGAACGAACACCGCGCTGCCGCGGCCGGCGATCCGCGGCCGGGTGTTGTGATCGATCTCGATGATGAAGTCGTAGAGCCGGTCGTCGCGTTTCAGCCGGTCGCCGGGGTGGTCGGGGGAAAGCCTGATCGGCTGGTTGTAGCGCCGGTCGCTCGGGTCCTCGCACCAGCCGTCGGTGGCCTTGATCGGCCGGACCGGCAGGTGGGTCATTGGCCGAGCCATCCGGTCGGCCCGCCACCAGAGCCGCCGCAGCCGGAAGGTGCCGCGCGGGGTTCCGCCGTCGCCCTCCCGCTTGTTGGCCTTGATGCCGCCCCGGCCGATCGCCACCGGGATCGCGAGAGGCCCTGCCGTCAGCCAGCCGCGGGTGGGGTGGCCGGGCTTCGGGCGAACAAAAAGCGTCGAAATCGGGACTTTCTCCATAGCTTCGGCGTTTTTTGCCCATAGTTCCAAGGTGCTTGCTCTTTTATCCCCGAATGGTCTACTTCGCGCAATTGCGCCGGGGGGATACCCGGAGAGACCGATCTAGATGCCCAACAGCCGCAAAATTCTGATTGTTGACGATGATGCCGAGCTGCGAAACGCCCTGGTCGAGCAGCTTGCCTTGCACGACGAGTTCGAGGCGGTGGCGGTCGACACCGGCACCAAGGGGGTGCAGGAGGCCAAGACCGGCCAGGTCGACCTGGTGATCATGGACGTCGGCCTGCCCGACGTGGACGGCCGGGAGGCCGTGCGGATCCTCCGCAAGAACGGCTTCAAGGCGCCGATCATCATGTTGACCGGCCACGACACCGACTCCGACACCATCCTGGGCCTGGAGTCGGGCGCCAATGACTACGTCACCAAGCCGTTCCGCTTTGCCGTCCTGCTCGCCCGCATCCGCGCACAGCTGCGCCAGCACGAGGCGAGCGAGGACGCGGTCTTCACCATCGGTCCCTATACGTTCCGGCCGAGCGCGAAGATGCTGCTCAACCCCAAGGGCAACAAGATCCGGCTGACCGAGAAGGAAACCGCGATCCTGCGCTTCCTTTACCGCGCCGGCCAGAAGCCGGTGTCGCGCGAGACCCTGCTGCAGGAGGTCTGGGGCTACAACTCCGGCGTCACCACCCATACGCTCGAAACGCACGTCTATCGCCTGCGGCAGAAGGTCGAGAAGGACGCCGCGATCCCGGCGATTTTGGTCACCGACGCCGGCGGCTATAAGCTCGTGCCGTGATGGGGCATGATTCCGAAACGTGGGGGCGGTTTTCGGATAAGATCGTGCTTCGGGGATGAAAGAACGCCTTAAGTGAGCATTGAGGACGACATCGCGTTCATCGAGCGTGTGCCGACGCTTCGCATGCTCGGCCGCACGGCGTTGCGCATTCTCGCGATCGGCGCCGAGAGCCGCTACGTGCACGAGGGCGAGGTGCTGTTCACCGCGGGCGATCCGACCGACTGCGGCTACGTGATCCAGGAGGGCTCGATCCGTCTGGACGTCGGCAAGTCGGTCGGCGAGGTGATTGCCGGGCCCGGCACGCTGCTCGGCGAGCTGGCGCTGATCGCCGAAACCAGGCGGCCCGCCACCGCGATCGCGCGCGAGCCCTCGACGGTGATCCGGATTTCGCGAAGCCTGTTCCTGAAGATGCTCGAGGGCTATCCCGAAGCGGCGAACATCCTGCGCGATCAGATTTCCGCGCGGGCGCGCAATGCCGTCGCCGAGATGACCGACGTGCGGGCGATGCTGGACGCAAGTCCTGCGCCGCAGTGACGCTACGTCCCGGCGGCGGCCTATTGTCAGGTTCTTCCGTGACTTGCACTCCGGCGGAGTGCAATCTAAAATTGTTTCGAAAATAAAGAACGATTGCTGCTGGGGAGACGACCGCCATGCGCAGAATCGAAAATGCAGTTTTGAGTTTGTCGTTGCTCTCTCTCGTCGGTGCCTTGAGTGCCGCGCCGGTTCAGGCTCAGACGATCGACCGGCCTCACACGAATGTTGCGCTGAAAAACGGCGAGACCGTTGAGGTCAACAGTATCTATCTCATCGGTGCCAACTGCAGGTCGCTCACGACGGCCACGCCGGAGGTTGAAATTCTGGACGGTCCTCCCGGAGTGACCGCGGCGATAAAGCCGGCCATGATTACCCCGCGTGCATTTGGTTGCGCAAAGCCGGTGTCGGGCGGCAAGCTCTATTTTTCGGCGAAAGAGATCGACGACTACAGCCACAGCACGATGGTCGTCCGATTCACCTACAAGACGCGCGAAGGCGACCGGAAAAGAAGCCACCATTACAACGTCACGCTCTTCCCCTGACGGCTGAAGCGCGAAAAGGGCAACCGATGTTCAGGTGGTTGAGCCCCGCGACGGCAATCGCGCTGTTGTGTCTGGCCACGGCGCTGGCCGGACGAGAGGCGCTGGCCCAGGATCGCATTGTCATCAAGAACGGCGAGACGATCGAACTGCACTCGGTCTATTTCGTCGCAAAGTGCAGATCGATCATGGTCGGCCTGCCCGAAGTCGAGGTTCTCGAAGGGCCTCAGGAGGTGAAGCTGTCGATCAAAGAGGGCGAGGTCTTGCCCCGCAGGTTCAACTGCGCGAAGCCGGTGCAAGGCGGTACGCTGACCGCGACCGCCAAGGATATTACAGAGCCGAAAGCCGCGAAGCTCACCTATCGGATAAAGTACAAGACCAAGGACGGCGAGCGGCAAACCGCCAGAGTCTACAGCGTTTCACTGTTTCCCTGACGACCGCAACGCCGCGGCGCAGGCTCAAACCTCCAGCGTCACCGTCACCGGCACGTGATCCGACGGCCGCTCCCAGCCGCGCGCATCCTTGGTCACCTTGATCGACGACAGCCGGTCGCCGAGCGCCTGCGACACCCAGATGTGATCGAGGCGGCGGCCGCGGTCGGCGGTGAACCAGTCCTGCGCGCGATAGCTCCACCAAGTGTAGAGCTTCTCGCTCGGCGGCACGAAGGTGCGCGCCACGTCGATCCAGCCGCCGGCCTGCTGCGCGGCGGTGAGCTTCTCGCACTCGATCGGCGTGTGCGAGACGATCCTCAACATCTGCTTATGACTCCAGACGTCGTGCTCGAGCGGCGCGACGTTGAGATCGCCCACGACAATCGAGCGCTCGTCGCGCTTCGGCAACAGATTGGCGCAGGCCTTCATCTCGTCGAGAAAGGCGAGCTTGTGCTCGAACTTCGGATTGATCGCCGGATCGGGCTCGTCGCCGCCGGCCGGCACGTAGTAGTTATGGATGGTCACCGGATCGCGCAGCTTCGCCTTCTCGCCGAGCGTGACGCCGACATGGCGGCAATCGATCTTGCCGCAATAGCTTTTCACCGCCTGGGCATCGAGCGGCAGCCGCGAGACCACGGCGACGCCGTGATAGCCCTTCTGGCCATTGAGCGCGACGTGCTCATAGCCGAGCCGCTTGAAACGCTTCGCCGGGAAGGCGTCGTCGGGGCACTTGGTTTCCTGCAGGCAGAGGACGTCGGGACGGACCGACTTGAGGAATTTCGCCACCAAGTCGATGCGAAGCCGCACCGAGTTGATGTTCCAGGTCGAGAGCTTGATCTGCATGAGGCGAATTTAGGAGTGGGGTCCGGAATTTTCCACGCCAAGGCTGGATTTGTCCCTGCCTTCCCCATGTCGGCACGCCGCCGCAGCAAACTCCGGCGTCAGCCGCGGGTCCATGCGATGTTGCAGCCGTGGACGCACTTACGATGAGAATACGTGGCGCTCGCTCATGGATCGCCGGGTCATAGGCGAGCGAAGCGACGCCGTCCTTCGGACGGCTATAGGCGAGCGAAGCGACGCCGTCCTTTGGACGGGTATGGCCCGGCGATGATAGCGGCGGGCGTCGCGACAGTTATTGAAGGACGCGCGTGTAATCGATCCGGAACAGGTTCGGGTCGGGCTGAACCCGCGTGTCGAGATTGTAGACCGCGACCGTGGTGTCGTAGCCCTGCGGGTCGGTCACGGTCCATTGCCGCAGCTGAAAGTCCTGCGCGCCGAACATCAGCATCACCTTGTGGGTGCCGGCGAGGATCTGGCGCTCCTCGATCACCACCGTGACGAACACGTCGTCGGCATAGACGCCGACCAGATTGGTGTCGCGCAGCAGGTCGAGGCGGTCGGCCAGCAGGAAGCGCAGCGGCGTCTGCGACAGTGGATAGAGATCCTGCGTCGCAAGCTTGCGGTCGCGCACCACCACCGACTGGCCGTCGGCAATGAGCTCGATCGGGCTCGGCGGATTGTAGTCGAAGCGCACCTTGCCGGGCTTCTGCAGGAAGAACTCGCCTTCCGACTTGCTGCCGTCGGGGCCGACCTGGACGAACTTGCCTTGCAGTTGCCGCACGTTGCTGAGATAGGCGCTGACGCGCTCGGCAAGCTGACGCTGGCGCGCGTCAAACGCCGTGGTCTGGCCCGCGCCGCCGAACAGGTTGGGCGGTTTCGGGAAGATCGACGGGAACCCGCTCGATTGCTGCTGCTGCTGGGGTTGCTGCTGCTGGGCGCCGGATTGCTGAGCGCCAGGCGTGATCTGCTGCGGCGGGCGGGGCGCCTGCGAAGACGGCCGTTCGTAGGACTTGGGCTGGGGCGCCGGCACCGGCAGGGGCACGCTTTGGGCCAAATTCTGTGCAAAGGCCGGAGCAATGCCGGAGGGCGCAAATGCCATGGCCAGAGCCAGGCCCGACAGCAGTGCCGCAACAGCGGCCTTCCGGCTCGCCCCCATGCGGGTGCCCTTGCGGCTCTCCATGTCGTGCTCCGCCTGACCCTTGATGCCCCGGTGATTGCCCCGGTCGTCCACTATTCGCCGGCTGTGGCGATTTCGCGGCTCCTGGTGCCGCCCGTCAACCCAGGCGGGCGGCATTTTCAATACTTTGCGTGCTCTTCCTGGCCAACCAGGATTTCGCGTTTTCCCGCGTGGTTGGCCTGGCCGACAATGCCCTCCTGCTCCATCCGCTCCATGATGGAGGCGGCGCGATTGTAGCCGATTTGCAGCCGCCGCTGGATGTAGCTGGTCGAGGCTTTTTTGTCGCGTGTGACGACCTGCACCGCCTGCTGGTAGAGGTCGGTGGCGTCGCCGGTGGCGCCCATGGAGGTCGCGTCGAACACCGGATTGCCGTCGTCGTCGAGCTCCGCTTCGTCGTCGGTGGTGACGGCTTCGAGGTACTGCGGCGCGCCCTGCGATTTCAGGTGCCGGACGACCTTCTCGACCTCGTCGTCGGAGCAGAACGGGCCGTGGACGCGGCTGATGCGGCCGCCGCCCGCCATGTAGAGCATGTCGCCCTGGCCGAGAAGCTGCTCGGCGCCCATCTCGCCGAGGATGGTGCGGCTGTCGATCTTCGAGGTGACCTGGAACGAGATGCGGGTCGGGAAGTTCGCCTTGATGGTGCCGGTGATGACGTCGACCGACGGACGCTGGGTGGCGAGGACGACGTGGATGCCGGCGGCGCGCGCCATCTGCGCCAGCCGCTGCACCGCGCCTTCGATGTCCTTGCCCGCGACCATCATCAGGTCGGCCATCTCGTCGACGATGACCACGATATAGGGCAGCGGCTCGAGCTCGAGCTCCTCCTTCTCGTAGATCGCCTCGCCGGACTCCTTGTCGTAGCCGGTGTGCACGGTGCGGGAGAGCGTCTCGCCCTTCGCCTTGGCCTCGGCGACGCGGATGTTGTAGCCGTCGATGTTGCGCACGCCGAGCTTGGACATTTTCTTGTAGCGCTCTTCCATCTCGCGCACCGCCCACTTCAGCGCGACCACGGCCTTGCGCGGATCGGTCACCACCGGCGTGAGCAGATGCGGGATGCCGTCATAGACGGAGAGCTCGAGCATCTTGGGATCGACCATGATCAGCCGGCACTGATCCGGCGTCAGCCGGTAGAGCAGGCTCAGGATCATGGTGTTGATCGCGACCGACTTGCCGGAGCCGGTGGTGCCGGCGATCAGCAGATGCGGCATGCGGGCGAGATCGACCACCACCGGCTCGCCGCCGATGGTCTTGCCGAGGCAGAGCGGCAGCTTGGCCTGCGTCTCGGTGTATTCGTCGGA
>JAIESI010000102.1 GCA_019746135.1 Xanthobacteraceae bacterium | reverse complement strand
ACGCAGACTTCTCTTGCCTCGGGAATCATCCCGATCTTGAATCACGACTCACGTTCTATGAAAAGTAGGTACTAGTCTCGCCCCCGGAAAACGGGGGATTGGATGGCCGACACGCTCAAGGTCGCGCTGGTTTCGCGTACGGTGTTCTACGCGCCGGTCTGGGTCGCGGAGCGCAAGGGCTATTTCGAGGACGAAGGCGTCGAGCCGCGCTTCGAGATCTTCGACAACGCCGAGAAGATCAACGCGGTGATGCGCGCGGGCGAGGCGCAGATTGCCATCGCCAGCGTCGAGGCGCTGGTCGCCGACGCGTTCAAGGGCGGCCAATTCCGCATCGTCGCCAGCGTCGCGCAGAAGCCGCCGCACTTCATCATCGCCCGGCCGCATATCAAGACCGTGAACGACCTGAAGGGCGCGCGTTTCGGCGTGCTGTCGCTGCACGAGGGCACGACCTATTTCGTGCAGGACATCGAGAAGGCGCTGGGCTGGACGCGCGGCGACATCGTCATCGACGCGGTCGGCGGCGCGCCGACCCGATGGAAGCTCCTGCGCGAGGGCAAGATCGACGCCGGCCTGCAGCCGTTCCCGCTGAGCTACGAGTCGGAGGACGCGGGCTTCAGCAATCTCGGCCGCATTGCGACCTATGTGCCGGACTACGAGTTCACCGCGGCGTTCCTCGATCCGGCCTGGGCTTCGAGCCACCGCCAGACCGTGACCGGCTTCCTCCGCGCGCTCAGTCGCGGCCAGGCGGCGATGGCCGCCGAGCCGGACTTTGCCGCCGGCGTGCTGGTCGAGGAGCTTGGCACCACACTCCCCTACGCGCGCCGCGCCATCGCCGATGCGCTGAACTTCAAGCTAATGCCCGCGGGGCTTGCCGCGTCCGAGGCCGGCATGCGGCGCGTGTTCACGACGCTACGGGGCGCGGGGCTGGTGCCGAGCGATGCCGCGTTCGACATGGCCCGCTTCGTCGATCCGGGCTATCTCGCGGCGGCGCGGTGACTTCGTTGCTCGTGTCGCGGCTTGGATGCCCTTTTGCCGAGAAGCGGGCCGAAGAATTTCGAAGCCGCCAACATCCAACGCGACTGCTCGGAATGCTCGTTGTTCGGCAGACCGGCGAAATATGCATCGGACGATGCAACGTCATACAGCCGGGATAGCCGTTCGTTCGTGGCCTGGTTGCAGTGCGTGCAGCGTCTTGTGGTGAAGTAGATCTCGCGCTCGGCAAACGAAATCGAATGCCCGCACTCGCAGGTCCAGCCGGTCTCGCTGGCGGAATGAGCCCAGGCCTTTTGCCTGACCTCGCGTTGATGATTTTCTTCGAGGCGAGCCAGCCGGACATAGCTTTGGGCGAGCCCCTCGAAGACCGCCTTGCTGATTGCGCTGTCTTCGCTTTGCGACTTGGCTCTCAACTCCTCGGCCTTGGCGCGATAGTGATCCAATGAAGACATGCCAAAACCCCGCCTGCTTGTGATGCATCCCGTTCGAACGTGTCGTCCGCGGCGATTGCGGCATTTGAGTTGGGCATTTGGGGGTCAAATTGATGTTGGGAAAATGATGAAATTTCAAACTGATGGGGCAGGCGCCGGGCGTGGGATCGCGCGGGCCTTGCCGGAACGGTAACAGCTTACGGCAGCCGCGCGGATGCGGCCGTCGCGCGACGTGTCCGCTTGTGCGGGAAAAAGCGCCCCTTGGTCTGATTGGGACCTTGCATGAGCGTCCGGCACATCAACGACAGTCGTTCTTGGTAACCTCGATCGTTTTGATCGGATTGCGTTTGCGGTCCACATAGTCGGCCTGATAGGCCGAAATCACGTTGGTGTGCAGCGCCGAGCGCAACCGCTTGCACGCTTCCGTAACGGCGTCCTGGTGCAGCGCCGTTTGGACCTTGTCGCTCACCTCGTCCGCGTCCAGGTCCATGACGAAGCGTGACCAATAAATCTTTCCGTGCAATCCGACCGCGACAAGCTTGGTGTGATCGTTCACGGTGCGGGGAAGCGTCGCGCGGACCCAGATGATGCCGCGGATCAGGCTCTCGCGCGGCGAGACCGTTTCTTCGTCGCCATCCGAAACGGCAGCCTCGGCATGATTGCCGATCGCGGGATCGGGCCACCAGATAACCTTGCCCATTCCGAGCGTCAGGGTGAGGGCTGCAATGATGCCCAGCAGTGCAAAAAATCTTTGCATCAGGTCGCGCCCTCGATTGCGCCAACGAGCGACAGACCAACTCAAACAACGTCATTGTATTGGATTTTGGCGAAAAGCGAACCGATACATTTGGTGGTTGTGTGGGGAACCGAACCGCGGAACAATTGCTCGCCGCCAACAAATACTCTTTATTATCAACATGTTGCCTGGCAGAAGGCGGCACAAACCGGTGCCCTCGCACCCTTGTGCGAGCGCGTCCGGCGCGACACACTCCGCGCGGTTTTTATCCCAGGAGTGTTGCAATGGCCCTTCGCTGCGCGATTCTCGACGACTACCAGAACGTGGCGCTCAAGCTCGCCGACTGGCCGAAGGTCACCAAGGACGTCGAGATCAAGGTGTACACCGACGCGGTGCGCCGCACCGACGCCGACACCATCCGCGACTGTAAGGACTGCGAGATCGTCGTGATGATGCGGGAGCGGACGCGCTTTCCGCGCGCGGTGATCGAAGGGCTGCCCAAGCTCAAGCTCCTGATCACCACCGGGGCCTACAACGCCTCGATCGACATGAAGGCCTGTGAGGCACGCGGCATCACGGTCTGCGGCACCACGACCTACGGCAATCCCACGACCGGCATCGTCTTCGGCCTGATGCTGGAGCTCACCCGCCGGATCGGCTGGGAGAACGCGCGGATGAAGGCCGGCGAGAGCTGGCAGCTCACGCTCGGCATGGACATCGAGGGCAAGACGCTGGGGCTTCTGGGCCTCGGCAAGCTCGGCGCGCGGGCGGCCGGCGTCGGCAAGGCGTTCGGCATGAAGGTGATCGCCTGGAGCCAGAACCTCACCCCCGAGCGCTGCAAGGAGGTCGGCGTCGACTACGTGTCGAAGGACGACCTGTTCAAGAACTCAGACTTCCTGTCGATCCACGTGCAACTCGGCGAACGCAACCGCGGCCTCGTCACCGCCCGCGAGCTCGGCTTGATGAAGAGAACGGCCTACTTGGTCAACACGTCGCGCGGGCCGATCGTCGTCGAAAGCGCGCTTCTCGAAGCGCTGAAGAACAGGCAGATCGCGGGCGCGGGCCTCGACGTGTTCGACGTCGAGCCGCTGCCTGTCGACCATCCCTTCCGCAAGCTCGACAATGTCGTGCTGACCCCGCACCTCGGCTATGTCAGCCAGCAGAATTACGAGCGCTACTATCCGGACATTGTCGAGAACATCCGCGGCTTCCTCGACGGCAAGCCGGTGCGGGTGATCGCCCCCAAATAACGCGCTGTGATAGAGTTCAAACGCAAAAGCCCGAAAGGGCGTCCAAGGAGCACTACGCCAATGTCGAGCTACAAGCTGGTTACCTATCAATCGGAAAAAGGCCCGCGCGCCGGCATCGTGGTGGACGACAAGCTGTTCGATGCCGCGGCGCTCACGCGCAAGGCGGCCTATGCCAGCATGCTCGACATCCTCAACGACTGGGCTTCGGCCAAGGGCACGCTGAAGAAAGCCGCAGCGGCTGCCGCGAAAAGCAAGCTCAAGAGCAAGCCGGTCGGCAAGGCAAAGCTCCTGCCGCCGGTGATGTACCCGTCGGCGATCTACTGCGCCGGCGCGAACTACACCGACCACATGATGGAGATGGCGAAGCTGCAGGGCATTCCGCCTGCGCCGGATCCGCACGAGGTCGGGCTCAATCCCTGGCACTTCATCAAGGCGTCGCGCACGGTCGTCGGCGACAAGGCAACCGTGAAGCTGCCGAAGGCGTCGAAGGCGATCGACTGGGAGGCCGAGCTCGGCGCGATCATCGGCAAGAAGGCCAAGGACGTGCCGCTGGAGAAGGCGCTCGATTACGTCGCGGGCTACACGGTCGCCAACGAGCTTTCGGCGCGCGACCTCGGCCGCCGCGACCAGCTTCCCGACGCCACGCCCTTCAAGTGGGACTGGGTCGGCCAGAAATGCTTCGACGACGCCTGCCCGATCGGCCCGTGGATGGTGCCGGCGAGCGAGATCAAGGACCCGCAGAAGCTCGGCATCAAGCTCTGGGTCAACGACGTGATCAAGCAGGACTCCAACACCAGCGACATGATCTTCAATCTCGCCGAGCAGCTGTCGCATCTGTCCTCGCGCATCACGCTCTATCCGGGCGACATCATCCTCACCGGCACGCCCGCGGGCGTGGGCGCGGCGCGGCGCGAGTTCCTGAAGGCCGGCGACACCACCAAGGTCTGGGTCGAGAACGTCGGCACGCTGACCAACAAGATGGCGTGATGCCATGTGCGACAACGCCCGCCGCGGTTGCGGCGGGCGCGTCCGCCATGGCTCAGCGCCGGCAGCAGGAGGCGGCCGCCGCATCGCCCGCCCGCTCGGCCTGCTTCGGCGGACACGGCACCGAGCCGTACGAGCAGAACACGCAGCAATCGCCCGCCTTCGGGCGCAGCCGTCTACCGCACCCCGTGCACTCATAGAAAAACCGGCAGGCATCCGTCGGCATGGTTTCGGTCTTTGCCGTCGCGCAGTGCGGGCAGGCGATGATGGACTCAAGGATCATGACGGTCATGACCGCAGCGTGCATCCTGTAGCGACCGCAGGATCAATGGGACAGCTTGATGCAGGCGATCACGAATTCGCGAGCCGAAGGCTTCCTGATCGGCACGCTCTTGGGGTTGCCAAACCGCGCGCCACCAACATTCCCGAGACCGGCAAAAATGCGTGGAATTGCGACGACGCGACCGAGCAAATGCACGACACGTGCAGGACAATTCGCAGGGTTGATTTCCGCGCAAGCCTGCGGCTAACTCGCAACCAGAAACTGTTTCGGGGGCGAAACATGCGTCGGTTCTGGCTCACTGTCGCAATTCTCTTTGGCCTGTCCAATCCGCTCTTCGCGCAGGCCGACAACTGGCCCACGAAGCCGATCAAGGTCGTGGTCCCGCTCACGCCCGGCAGCGCCACCGACGTGATGGCGCGCATCGTCTTCGACCAGGTGTCGCAGCAGGTCGGCCAGCCGATCGTCATCGAGAACCGCCCCGGCGCGGGCAACTCGATCGGCATGAACGCGGTCGCCAAGGCCGACCCCGATGGCTACACGATCCTCGCCAACTCGTCGTCGCACACCGTCAGCCCCGCGGTGCGTGCGACCATGCCGCTCGACACCGCGAGCGACCTTTCGGCGATCATCCCGCTCGGCAACATGCCGGTGGTGATCCTGTTCAACCCGAAGAAGGGCTACAAAAAGCTCAGCGACTTCGTCGAATGGGCCAAGGCCAACCCGGGCAAGGCCAACTACTCGTCGGCGGGCGCGGGCAACTCCTCGCACCTCAACGGCGAACTGTTCCGCCTCGCCGGCGGCTTCCAGGCCGTGCACCTGCCGTTCAAGGGCGCGCCGGAGGCGATGACCGAGGTGATCGCCGGGCGCTCGGACTTCTACTTTTCGCCGCTGGTCAACGCGCTGCCGCTCTTGAAGGACGGCCAGCTTCAGGCGCTCGCGGTCAGCAACTCGTCGCGCGCCTCGGCGCTGCCCGATATCCCGACCGTGGCCGAAGCCGGCTATCCGAAGTCGGAGTACAACTTCTGGGCCGGCGTGTTCCTGCCGGTGAAGACGCCCGCGCCGATCAAGCAGAAGCTCTACGCCGAGATCGTCAAGGCGCTCGACGCGCCGGTGGTGCGCGACAAGCTGAAGAACCTCGGGGCCGATCCGTTCAAGCTCACCTCGGCCGAGTTCGACGCGGTGGTGCGCAAGGAGATCGAGACCAACGCGCAGATCGCGCGCGCCGCCAACATCAAGGTGGAGTGAGCGCAAAATTCGACCGGCGGACAACGCCGGCGAAAACAACGGGAGGACGTCATGCCGCGCCTGATTGTTGCGCTCGGATGGCTCGTGCTCGCGAGCACGGGCGTTTCCGCGCAGAGCTATCCGACGAAACCGATCCGCGTGATCGTGCCGTTCTCGGCGGGAAGCGGCACCGACATCGTCGCCCGCACCGTGATGGAGCAGGTGTCGCAGCAGCTCGGCCAGCCGATCGTGGTCGAGAACCGGGTCGGCGCGGGCGGCACGCTCGGCATCGGCGCGGTCGCCAAGGCCGATCCGGACGGCTACATGCTGCTGATCCAGTCGACCTCGTTCGCGGTGGTCGCGACCACCTATTCCAACCCGGGCTATGACTCGCGCAAGGACTTTGCCGGCATCACCGCGCTGGTCAGCCTGCCGAACGTGCTGGTGGTGCAGCCGAACAAGTACAAGGCGCTGAAAGACCTGGTCGACGCGGCCAAGGCCAGTCCCGGCAAGATGAACTACGCCTCGGCGGGCGCGGGCAGCGCGGCGCATCTCAACGGCGAACGCTTCCGCATGGCGACCGGCACCCAGATCCAGCACATTCCCTACAAGGGCGGGCCGGAAGGCCTCGCCGCGGTGATGTCGGGCGACTGCGATTTCTATTTCATCCCGCTGCCCGCCGCGCGCGGGCTCGTCGCCGGCGGCAAGCTTGCGATCCTCGCGGTGTCGGGCTCGGCGCGGTCGGCGCAGCTTCCGGATATTCCGACCACGGTCGAGGCGGGCTTTCCCAACTCGGAATACGACTTCTGGGTCGGTTTCTGGGCCCCGAAGGGCACGCCGCAGGCCATTGTCGACCGGCTCAACGCCGAAACCGTCAAGGCGCTGCAGAACCCTGCGACCAAGGCCAAGCTAGCCGCGAGCGGCGGCGACCCGCTGCCGATGAAACCCGCGGAGTTCGACAACTTCGTCGGCAAGGAGATCGACGTCAACGCCACGCTGGTGAAAGCCTCAGGCGTGCAGATCAATTGACGCGCTGCGGGTTACTGGCGGCGTCGGTGGTGTCGTCCCTCCCCGCAAGGAGAGGGTGGCGAGCGAACGAAGTGAGCGAGCCGGGTGGGGAGATGGTGCGCTTTACCGCGGGCATCTCCCCACCCGACGCCCTCGGCGTGACCCTCCCTCGCGGGGAGGGATGGCAGCGCCCTTGGCGTTAGCAATGCAATCTCGATAGCGACGACTATTTCCGGACCCCAGCAGCGTCGGCGGCCGCGGTCCATTTCTTCAATTCGGCCGCGACATAGCGCGTGAAGTCGTCCGGCGTGCCGCCGAGCGGCTCGTAGCCCATCTTGTCGAGCGCGCCGCGCAGCGCCTCGGACTTGAGCCCGTCGTTGATCGCCCGCGCCAGCCTGTCGAGGACATCGCCCGGCGTGCCGGCCGGGGCCATCAGGCCGAACCAGATGCTGGCGTCGAGCTCCGGCAGGCCGACTTCGGCAACAGTCGGAATGTCCGGCAGCACCGCGGAGCGCTTCGGCGCGGCCCAGGCCAGCGCCTTGAGCGTCCCCGCCTTGACGTGCGGCAGCACCACCGACACCGCCGAGAACATGATCTGGGTCCGACCCGCCAGCAGATCGGTGACCGCGGGCGAGCTCCCTTGATAGGGCACGTGCACGAGCTCGACCCCTGCCCGCACGTTCATCAGCGCGCCGGCGAGATGCGGCGTGGTGGCGACCCCGGACGACGCATAGTTCAACTGGCCGGGCTTCGACTTCGCGAGCGCAATGAGGTCGCCGACGCTGTTTGCGCCGGTCGACGGATGCACCACCAGCACGGTCGGCACCGTGGCGATGAGCGCAATCGGCGCGAAGTCCTTGCCAAAATCGAACGACAGGTTCGACGAGATGGCGGCGTTGACCACGTTCGCGACCGTGCCGAGGAACAGCGTAGTGCCGTCCTTCGGCGCGCGGGCGGCGTATTCGGTCGCGATGTTGCTCGACGCGCCGGGCCGGTTCTCGACCACGAACTGCTGGCCGAGCGTGCCGGAAAGATGCGTGGCGAGCGCGCGCGAGACGAGATCGCCCGCGGCTCCTGCCGGAAAGCCGACGACGATCCGCACCGGCCGGTCGGGATAACTTTGCGCCGCAGCGGTGGGCGCGCCGAGCGCCAGCGCGAGCGCCGCCGCGAGCAGCGCCCGCCGCCCCATATCCCGCCCCAAATCCCGCCCCATCTCCCGCCTCACTTCTTCAGCCCCGCGGCCACCGCCACGTCGGCCCAGCGCTTCACTTCGCTCGCGATGTGACGCGAATACTCGTCCGGCCCGCCGGGCATCGGATCGACGCCCTGCGGCGCCCAGGCGGCGATCACCTCGGGCGACTTCAACGCCTCCAGCGCCGCATGCGAGAGCTTGCCGAGCGCGTCGGCGGGCGTGCCCGCCGGGGCCGCGAGCCCGAACCAGATCGAGGTCACGAAGCCCGGCATGCCGGCTTCGATCATGGTCGGAACCTCCGGCAGAATCGACGCGCGCTTCGCGGTCGAGGAGGCCAGCACCTTGAGCTGGCCGGACTTCACCAGCGAGATCACCGCGGTCGCGGGCGAAAACATCACCTGCACCCGGCCGGCGAGCAGGTCGGTCGCGGCCTGCGGGCTCCCTTGATAAGGCACGTGCACGAGCTTGGTGCCGGTGTTGTGCATGAACAGCTCGCCGGACATGTGCGGCGCGCTGCCGATCCCGGTCGAGGCGTAGGTGAGCTCGCCGGGCTTGGACTTCGCCAGCGCGATCAGCTCCTGCACGCTGTTCACGCCGACCGACGGATGCACCACCAGGATCACCGCGACCTCGTTGACGAGGGCGACCGGCGCGAAGTCCTTGACGATATCGAACGACAGGTTCGACATCATCGCCGCGTTGTTGGCGTTGACCGAGCCCGGCAGGAACAGGGTGTAGCCGTCCTTCGGCGCGCGCGCGACGTATTCGGCCGCGAGGTTGGAGGCGGCCCCCGGCTTGTTCTCGATCACGAACTGCTGGCCGAGGATCTGGCCCATGCGGTTGCCGAGCACGCGCGCGGTGATGTCGGCGACCGAGCCCGGGGTGAAGCCGACCGCGAGCCGCACCGGCTTGTTCGGGTAGTCCTGCGCGCCGCAGGGAGCGGCGGCGACCGCGAACGCCGCGACGAGAGCCCATGTCAATCCACGCACGTCCGTCCTCCCTGCCCGTCTATTTCCTGATCCTATTTTCTGATTCCTGCGTCGTAGACGACACCGGCCCATTTCTTCAGCTCCGCGTCGATGAAGCGGGCAAACTCCGCAGGCGTACCGCCGAGCGGATCGACGCCCTGCAGGCGCAGGAGCGACAGCACCTCGGGCGATTGCACCGCCTCGTTTGCCGCCCGCGACAGCTTGCCGACGATCTCCGCCGGCGTGCCGGTCGGCGCAAGGATCCCCATCCAGATGCCTGCGGAATAACCCGGCACGCCGGACTCGGCCATGGTCGGCACCTCGGGCGCGATCGCCGCACGCGTCGGCTGGGTCACCGCCAGCGCCTTCAGCTTGCCGGCCTGGACGTTGGACCACACGGTCGCGGCCGGGCCGAACATCAGCGGCACCCGGCCGGCCAGCACGTCGTTCATGCTCTGCGCGCTGCCCGGGTAGGGTATCTGGGTGAGCTTGATGCCGGTGGTGCTGCTGAGCAGCACGCCGGACAGGTGGCTCATGGTGCCCGCTCCCGAGGAGGCGTACGGCAGCCCGTCGGGCGTGGCCTTGGCGAGCGAAATCATCTCCTGGACGGTGTTGGCGGGCAGCGACGGATGCGCCACCAGGATCTGCGGCGCATTGGCGATCGCCATGATCGGCGCGAAGTCCTTGCCGAAATCGAAGCTCAACGTGTTGATGGCCGGATTGATGGTCTGCGCCACCGTACACATCAGGAGCGTGTAGCCGTCCCTGGGGGCGCGGGCGACGTATTCGGCCCCGAGGCTCGAGCCCGCGCCGGGGCGATTCTCGATGACGATTTGCTGGCCGAGGCTCTGGCTCATGCGCGTCGCCATGGAGCGGGCGATGACGTCGGCGACCGCGCCCGGGGCGAAGCCGACGACCAGGCGCACCGGCCGTGTCGGATAGTCGTCGGCGCGTGCCGTGCCACCGGCGGGGACCACGACAAGCGCAAGCAGCAACGCGGCCGCGGCCCCCTTCAAGCCCCGCATTCCATCCTCCCGTATCCCGCATCTTTCGCGCGGGTCAGGCGATCATAAACAATCCGTTAAGCATTGCGTAGTCGCCTTTCCATTAAGGCCGGCGCAACTTTGTCGGGGCATTCTGGCCGCTTCTCTCACCGATCTGGGAAGTCATGGCTGACGCAACGCTCGCGCTGGCAAATCAATACGGTTGGCTGCTGGCTGCGCTGGGACTCGCTCTGACCGGCATCACGCTCTGGCGGTGCGCGAAGCTGCGGCGCATGAACAGCCAGCTTCAGACCGCGCTCAACAACATGTCGGCCGGGCTGTGCATGTGGTCGCCGGCCGGCCACCTGATCATCTGCAACGAGCGCTACGTGCAGATGTACAACCTGTCGCCGGAGGTGACGCGGCCGGGCGCGACGCTCCGGGATCTGCTCGAGCACCGCACCCGGATGGGCAATTTCTCGGGCGACATCGACCAGTATATCGCCGACGTGCTGAACAGCATCGCCAAGGGCAAGACCGTGAACAGCGTGCGCGAGCACGAAGGCCGGTTCATTGCGCTCGCCAACCGGCCGATGCCGGGCGGCGGCTGGGTCGCGACCCACGAGGATGTCACCGAGCAGCGGCAGGCCGAGCTGAACCATTCCTCGATGCTCGCGGCCGAAAGCCGCCGCGCCGAGATCGAGGAGGCGATCGCAGGCTTCCGCGCCCGCGTCGAGAACGTGCTGAAAAGCGTCGGCGACGGCGCCGCCGCGATGGAGACGACCGCGGTCGGCCTGCTGAAATCGTCGGAGCAGACGTCGCAGCGCGCCGAGAGCGCCGTGCGCTCCTCCAACGACGCCTCCGCCAACGTGGCGATCGCGGCGACCGCCGCCTCCGAGCTTTCCGCCTCGATCGGCGAGATCAGCGAGCAGCTCACGCGCACCACCGACGTGGTGCGCGCCTCGGTCGGCGAGGCCGAGACCACCAATGCGCAGATCGCGGGGCTCGCTGCGGCGGCGCAGAAGATCGGCGACGTGGTCGAGCTGATCAGCGACATCGCCGGTCAGACCAACCTGCTCGCGCTCAACGCCACCATCGAGGCGGCGCGCGCCGGCGACGCCGGCCGCGGCTTCGCCGTGGTCGCCTCGGAGGTCAAGTCGCTCGCGGTGCAGACCGCGAAGGCGACCGAAGACATTGCCGCGCAGATTCTCGCCGTCCAGGGCTCGACCGCGGGCGCGGTCGAGGCGATCCGCAGCATCGGCGGGCGCATGAAGGAGATCAGCTCCTACACGTCCGCGGTGGCGGCCGCGATCGAGCAGCAGAACTCGGCAACCGGCGAGATCTCGCAGAACGTCGCGGGCGCGGCGCAGGGCACGCACACCGTGGTGTCCGCGCTCAACGACGTGGCGGGGGCTGCGACCGCAACGCGCAGCTCCGCTGAAACGGTGCTGTCGGTGTCCCGCTCGGTCGAAGCCGCGGTGACGAAGCTCCGCGCCGAGGTCGAAGCGTTCCTCGCCAAGGTGGCGGCGTAGTCCCGCCTTCATTCCGGGGCGGCCCGAAGGGCCGCGGCGCTGGATTCAGGGCTCGCGCTTTCGGCGCGTCCCGGAATGACGGTGGAGAGTATCCACAATGCGGCAAACGCGTGGGCCCAGGCTGGATTTTGCGGCCAAAGGCGGCTTCACTGCGCCCGGAAAAGCGAAACGCGCGGAAGGAAGCAAAGAGGTGCCCAAGAACATCCCCCTCACCCTCGCCTGCGGCAACTATGAGATCGTGCGCTCGCTGCTCGACGGCACCGTCACCCCCGACGGCATCGACCTCACCATCCTCACCGATATGGACTCGACGACGCGGCACTGGCGCTTCCTGCGCGAGGGCCACTTCGACGTGGCCGAGACCTCGTGCTCGTCCTACATCGTCGCGCGCGACAAGGGCATGCCGATCACCGCGATCCCGGTGTTCCTGCATCGCCGCTTCCGCCACGGCTTCGTGTTCATCAACACCGGCAAGGGCATCACGAAGCCCACCGACCTGATCGGCAAGAAGATCGGCATCAAGTCGTTCCTGGTCACCGCGATCCACTGGATGCGCGGCATCCTCGAGCACGAATACGGCGTGTCGCACAAGGCGGTCGAGTGGGTCGCGGAGCTCGACGAGGACGTCGACTTCACCCCGCCGCCGGGGCTCAAGATCGCGCGGCTGCCGCACAACAAGTCGGTCGAGGACATGCTCGCCGAAGGCGAAGTCGACGCGCTGATCCACTCCGACATCATCAAGCCGATGGAGGCGGGCGACCCGCGGGTGGGACGGCTGTGGCCGGACTACAAGGCCGAGGAGATGCGGTTCTACAAGAAGACGCAGATCTTCCCGATCATGCACGTCATGGGCATCCGCCAGGAGATCGTCGACCGCCACCCCTGGGTGCCGGTCAACCTGTTCCATGCCTTCGAGCGGTCGAAGGCCATCGCCATGCGGCGCATGGAGAACCCGCGCATCGTTCCGCTTGCCTGGTACCTCGAGGCCTGGAACGAGCAGCAGGAGGTGCTCGGCCACGACCCCTGGGAATACGGTCTTTCGGACAAGAACCGGCATACGATGGAAACGATCGCCGGCTATTCGCACGAGCAGGGCCTGACCAAGCGCCGCTGGACCTGTGACGACCTTTTCACCAGCGTTTTCCAAGGCCGAAAGCGCGGCGACGAATTCCGCATTTGACGGGCCGTGAAACCCCGCATAGGACCTGAGATCGACAGGGGTGGACCACGATGACACAAGGCCTCGGATTTACCGACCGCAAGGTGATGGCCGAACTGACGGCCAAGATGCTGCTCGAGGTGGAGGCCGTCCGCTTCATGGACGACAAACCGTTCATCTTCACCTCGGGCTGGGCCAGCCCGGTCTACACCGACTGCCGCCGGCTGATTTCGTTTCCCCGCGTGCGCCAGACGCTGATCGACTTCGGCGCGGCGACCGTGTTCCGCGACGTGGGCTTCGAGCAGTTCGACACGGTGGTGGGCGGCGAGACCGCGGGCATTCCGTTCGCCGCCTGGATGGCGGACCGGATGATGCTGCCGATGCAGTATGTGCGAAAGAAGCCCAAGGGCTTCGGCCGCAACGCGCAGATCGAGGGGCATCTGGAGCCCGGCCAGCGCGTGCTGCTGGTCGAGGACCTCACCACCGACGGCCGCAGCAAGGTCAACTTCTGCAACGCGCTGCGCGCGGCCGGCGCGACCGTTGAGCATATCTTCGTGATCTTCTTCTACGGCATCTACCCGGAGAGCGAGAAAATCCTCCGCGACCTTAACATCAAGCTGCATCATCTCTGCACCTGGTGGGACGTGCTGGCATTTGCCAAGACCTGCGGCCAGTTCGACCCGATCAAGCTCGAGGAGATCGAGAAATTCCTGCACGACCCCGCCGGATGGTCGAAGGCGCATGGCGGGGTGTCGCAGGCTGCCGCCGAGTAACCTCACAAAGCAACGAGTGGCGTAAATCCGATGGAATTCGACAATACATTCGAGGTGCCGCTGCCGCCGGATCAGGCCTGGCCGGTGCTGATGAACGTTCAGGGCATCGCGCCCTGCATGCCGGGCGCGCAACTCACCGAGGTGGTCGACGACAAGACCTACAAGGGCAATATCGGCGTGCGGTTGGGGCCCGTGGCGCTGACCTTTGCCGGCACGGTGGTGTTCGAGGAGATCGACAACGACAACCGCACCGCGCGGGTGCGCGCTCAGGGCAACGACGCCAAGGGCCGCGGCTCGGCGCAGGCCAAGGCGACGTTCCGGCTCGAGCCGTCGGCGGCGGGCTCCAAGGTGCTGGTGCACACCGACCTGTCGCTGTCGGGCGCGGTCGCGCAATACGGCCGCGGCGTCGGCATGATCCAGGCGACGGCGTCGGCGCTGATGAACCAGTTCGCCAACAACCTGAAGAAACAGCTGGCCGATCCTGCGGCGGCGCAGGCGGCAAAGCCCATCTCCGCTGGCAAGCTCGCCGGCCAGGTGGCATGGACCGCCATCAAGGACAAGTTCGGCGGGAAATCCGACGGATGACCGGCTCTGCCGACAACGACCCCGTGATCCTGGTCGATGCCGACGACGTGCAGGTCGGCACTGCGGGCAAGCTCGACGCCCACCAGCGCGGATTGAAGCACCGGGCGATCTCGGTGCTCGTTCGCAACTCGCAAAACGAATTCCTGCTGCAGCGGCGCAATCCGGCGAAGTACCACTCCGGCGGGCTTTGGACCAACGCCTGCTGCAGCCATCCGCTGCCGGGCGAGGCCGTGGCCGACGCGGCGCGGCGGCGGCTTTCACAGGAGATGGGCTTCGCCTGCGCGATCGAGCCGCTGTTCGTCTACCAGTACAACGAGCCGGTGCCCGGCGGGCTGATCGAGAACGAGGTCGTGCATGTGTTCGGCGGCCGGCACGACGGCGCAATCAAGCCTGATCCCGCCGAGGTCAGCGAATTCAAATGGGTGCGATACGCCGATATGCGCGCTGACATGCGGGCGCGGCCCGAGGCGTACACGGTCTGGTTCCGGCAATACATTGACAAGCATGGCGACATGCTCGGCGGGTGGCTCAAGGGGCATTAGAGCGCCGTTGTCATTCCGGGGCGTCTATTCGATGCGCTATCCGTGCTTGTCCGGATTCCGGATCCGCTGAATCCTCGATGGACTCAACACTGCATCGATATACCCCACCGTCACCGCAGGGCAGCATTGAGGGGAGTTTCTCTCGGCGATAGGTTTGAGCCCAACAATTTCCTTGGGTTTCTTTGTCATGGATTTGGAAAAAAGTTTTCAATGGCTTCTCTCGTACCTCCCGACGCTTGTCGTCGTCATAAGTCTGGCTGGTCTCGGTCATTGGGCACGGAAGGCATCCGAACGTGCCAAGGCAAGGCGGGACGGGGTTCGAATTGATGTCGATTACGGCGAGATGGAACAGGTCATACGTGAGTGGGTAGCTTTCATGGCGAAGTCCCCGCCCCAGCCGCAAGAAATTCGCGATACACGCGAGTTGCCTCGGAAGAAAAGTGAAATCGCTCTGGCGCTCTACCTGTGTCGTGAGCAGGGAAAGAGCCAGGAGCTGAAGGACGGGGCGTTAGTTTATTTGGACACATTGGCGCAATATCAGGATGGCGTCGGCGATCCGATTGCACCGCCGCATCACGATGGTCGCATGGCGGAACGTTGGAAGGAATTCCATGCGAAGGTTTTGCAAGATCGAGCGGTCATGCGGCGCAGCTTGGAAACGTCACCACGGTAGTTACTGAAAATTTGGAGCGCCCGATCACCCAGTGCGCACCGCTTCGGCTTTCGACAGCTCGTCGAAATATTCGATGGTGCGCGAAAGCCCGTCCTTCAGCGCCCATGCGCAGCGATCGAGCCGCTATTCGTCTACGAATCGGTGCCCTGCAGGCCGGTCGAGAACGGGGTCGTGCACGTGTTCGGGGACCGACACGACGGCGCGATCGAGCCCGATTCCGCCGAGGTCAGCGAATGGGAAGTGGATCAGTTATCCGGCGCTCATTGCAGACATGAAGGCGCGGCCGGAGAGCTACACAGTCTGGTTCCGGCACTATGTCGCCAAGCACGGCGACATGCTGGCCCGGTGGATGACCGGGCCTTGAATGCTCGACAATCTCCGCCGTCATTCCGGGGCGCGCGTCAGCGCGAACCCGGAATCCATAACCATCGCTGCGGAGTATGGATTCCGGGTTCGCGAGGCTACGCCTCATAGGCGCTAGGTTAGGCATGCGGTCAATCTATCGCATTGTTTTGTGCGCCGGCGTGGCGGCTCACAGAGGT
>JAIESI010000225.1 GCA_019746135.1 Xanthobacteraceae bacterium | reverse complement strand
ACGCCGGATGATTCGAGGTTGAACATCTCGGAGACTACGCCACCCTCATTTCCAACCAACCCCGCGACGGCACCCATTCCCGACCGAGTTGCCAGTCCGCCTCCAGCAAGGTGCAACGGACCTCTGCCGGAGATAAAATGCGCCGCGCGTCCTCAATTATTCGGCGATGGTTCGCGACGGCGGACAGATCTCCGCATTCGGCGGGACTGGATGTCGGCTGAGCGGCTGTTGCAATCGTGCCGATGAGCAATCCAAGGAGTGGCAAGATGATGGATCTTATCATCGGTGAGCGATGTTACTGCGCAAAAGGGGCAGCCGTGAAGGCTGCCCCTGATGGTTTGACAGAAGCTCTGTCGCGTCGCGAACACCCCGTTGTACTTCCGCACCAATAAATACCGCCAAGTTCAAAACACTCTGCATGTAGGCTCTTTTTGACGTTGCCGAAGCCCCCTGGCAGCCTCGGAGGGAGCAAGCCAGGGGCGGGCACTGCAGGCGCTCCGACTCTCCAGGGATCAGGGGCGCCAGATCTGCTCCGCCGCCGTTGGCGGCTTACCCCTAGCACCGGCGTGCTCGGGCGCAAGGGACGCTGCGTTCTACACCCTTGGCATCGTGCCCTGGAGATCCTGAGCGCGCTGGTGGGGCCGTCCGGGCGCTTGTCTGTAAGCGCGAACTCATGACCCGCGTTTGGCCTGACACTGCGTTTCTCTGTGCGCCCGGCATTCGAGATGCGCGTGTCGAGATGATGAGCCACGTAGATATCAAATCAAGGCAATTAGGCAGGTTGCGTGGGGTCTTTACGGCACAGATAAGTCGGCGTAACTTTTGCAGGCGCGATATGCCGACTGAAACGCGGTGTGTTGAGGCTGACCAACATGGGTGTCGTGGCCTTAACTCGACCGTGTGGGTTCCTTATCGAGCGCTGGACCCTATATAGAATGCTGGTCTACCGGCCGTTCGATTTGGCGCCTGCTTTGGTAGGTTGATCGATCGAGAGCGGTGCGCTCGTCCTCGGCGCGTCGGTGGCGGCGACGGTTGTTGCGAAACCCAGCTGTGGCCGGCAGTTGACACAGTCAGTGCTCGCTCACGATGACCTGACGGCTGTTGGCCTCGGGGTATCTGTCATGGGCCGCAAGAATGCTTTCTACGGCCAGTCGGGCGGGGTCACCGCAGTGATCAACGCCTCGGCATGTGGCGTACTGCAAACTGCTCGCCAGCATGCGGAGGAGATTGGCAAGGTCTATGCCGGGCGAAATGGCATTGTCGGCGCACTAACTGAAGATCTCATCGATACAAGCATCGAGTCGGAAGCTGCGATTGGCGCGCTCAGGCACACACCAGGTGCTGCGTTCGGGTCGTGTCGTTACAAGCTGAAATCGATTCACGAGCATCGCGCGCAATACGAACGCTTGATCGAGGTGTTTCGCGCGCACGATATCGGGTTCTTCTTCTACAACGGCGGCGGTGACTCGCTGGACACCGCTTTTAAAGTCAGCCAAATGGGCGCCGAGTTGGCCTATCCGATCGTGTGCGTCGGCATTCCCAAGACGGTGGACAACGACCTGCCAATCACCGACTGCTCACCGGGATTTGGCTCACTGGCGAAATACGTTGCCACGTCGCTGCGCGAAGCGGCCTTCGACGTCGCGGCGATGTGCAGCACGTCGACCAAGGTGTTCGCGCTGGAAGTCATGGGCCGGCATGCCGGCTGGGCGGCCGCGGCTTGCGCGCTCGCCGAGCCTGGAGGCGGCGGTTCATACGTCCTGCTGCTGCCCGAGGTCACGTTCGATGAGGAACGCTTTCTCTCCAAGGTCGAGCAGGCGATCGAACGGGACGGGTACTGCGTGATCGCCATGTCCGAAGGCGTCAGGGGACCCGACGGCGAGTTCCTTTCGGCATCCCGCCTGAAAGATGCCTTCGGCCACACGCAGCTCGGCGGGGTCGCGCCGGTCATCACCAGCTTGATCAGTATGAAGCTCGGCGTCCGCTGTCATTGGGCGATAGTCGACTACCTCCAACGGTCGGCACGCCACATTGCCTCCGAAACCGATGTCCAGCACGCGTACGCAGTGGGTCGTGCCGCGGTCGAATTCGCAATCGCCGGGAGGAACGCGGTGATGCCGGCGATCCGCCGGCTCAGCGATGCGCCTTATCGCTGGGACATCATCGAGGCGCCGCTTTCCAAGGTTGCCAACCAGGAACAGCTGGTGCCTCCCGATTTCATCAGCGCCGACGGATTCGGCATCACCGAGGCGGCGCGCCGATATTTGGCACCCCTCATCGTTGGCGAAGCTTATCCGCCATTCCGAGATGGTCTGCCCGATTATGTGAAACTGCAGAACCTGCCGACGAAGAAGCTGACCAAGGAGTTCACTGTGTAAGAGAGTGGGAGGGCCGCCATGGCCACCGTCGACTTGAGCGAAATAGCGAGGGCGCTTGTCGCAGACGGAAAGGGAATACTGGCAGCCGACGAGACTGTCCCGACCATCACACGCCGACTCGCAGCACTGGAGATCGAATCGACACCGGAGAGCCGTCGCGCCTATCGCGCGATGTTCTTCACGACGCCGGGCGTCTCAGAGTTCATCAGCGGTGTGATCCTGCAGGATGAGACGATCCACCAAAAAAACGACCAAGGAGCCCGGCTGCCCGATCTGCTGGTCGGCCAGGGGATCATGCCGGGCATCAAGGTCGACAATGGCGCGAAGCCGCTTGCCGGCTCCCCTAGAGAGCGCATCACCGAAGGACTCGATGGGCTTCGCGACCGCCTTCGCGAGTACCGCAAGCTGGGCGCGCGCTTTGCGAAATGGCGGGCGGTGATCGAGGTCGGCGACATGATGCCAAGCGGGACCTGTGTGCTGGCGAACGCGCACGCGCTCGCACGCTACGCGGCGCTCTGCCAGGAGGAGGGTGTCGTGCCGATTGTCGAACCCGAAGTGCTGATGGACGGGTCGCATACGATCGAGCGCTGCGAGGATGTCACGGGCAAGGTGCTGCATGTCGTCTTCGAAGCATTGTACGAGAACCACGTCTCTCTCGAAGGCATGCTGCTCAAACCCAACATGGTCGTGCCGGGCGGGACGTGCGCGAAGCTGGCGCCTGTCGAGGAGGTCGCGGTGACCACATTGCGCTGCCTCCGCCGGCATGTGCCGCCCGCGGTGCCCGGCGTGGTGTTTCTGTCGGGCGGCCAGAATCATCTCTCTGCGACCGTGCATTTGAACAGAATCAACCAGATCGAAGGCCCGAAACCCTGGAAGCTCAGCTTCTCCTACGGCCGCGCGTTGCAGGATGAAGCGCTTCATGCCTGGCACGGACACAACGAGAACCTCAGAGCCGGCCAACGGGCCTTCTACCACCGCGCCAAATGCGACAGCGCGGCGGCTCTGGGCCGATATTCCGCGCTGGTCGAGAGCGAACTGGTCGCCTCGTAAAGGCGTCGGACGTCACCACGAATGGTGGATGAACAGCGAAGAGAGGTAGGTCGTGACGAAGCCCGTATCGACTCAAGAGCTGAAACCGGCGGATGGCAAGCCAAAGCCGCTGTCGAACAAGGACCTGGAGCTGATCAACAGCTACTGGCGGGCCTGCAACTATCTCTCGGTAGGGATGATCTATCTGAAAGACAATCCGCTGCTGAAGGAGCCGCTCAAAGCGGAGCATGTGAAGAACCGATTGCTCGGCCACTGGGGGGCGAGCCCTGCACTGTCGTTCGTCTGGGTTCACTTGAACCGAATGATCGTCCGGCACGATCTCGACATGATCTTCGTTGCCGGGCCAGGACATGGGGCACCCGGGGTGCTGGGGCCGGCGTACCTCGAAGGCACCTATTCCGAGATCTATCCGGACAAGAGCGAGGACGCCGAAGGAATGCAGAGGTTCTTCAAGCAGTTCTCATTTCCCGGACAAATCGGGAGCCATGTCACGCCGGAAACGCCGGGGTCCATTCACGAAGGAGGCGAACTCGGCTACAGCCTCTCGCACGCCTACGGCATGGCCCTCGACAACCCCGATCTGATTGTCGCTTGCGTCGTGGGAGATGGCGAGGCCGAGACCGGCCCACTGGCGACGGCGTGGCATTCGAACAAGTTCATCAATCCCGCGCGCGACGGCGCGGTGCTGCCGATATTGAACCTGAATGGCTACAAGATCGCCAATCCGACGATCCTCGCGCGCATCAGTCACGAGGAATTGGAAGCCTTGTTTGTCGGATACGGATACAAGCCATACTTCGTCGAGGGCGACGATCCGGCTGCCATGCACCGGAAGATGGCCGATACACTTGAACAGGCGATCGGGGACATTCGAGCCCACCAGAAGGCCGCGCGGAATTCAAAGAATTCAAAGAAGCTATCGCGTCCGCGATGGCCGATGATCGTGCTGCGGTCACCCAAGGGGTGGACTGGGCCAAAGGAGATCAAAGGACACAAGGTGGAAGGGTCCTGGCGCTCGCACCAGGTGCCTTTGGCCGATGTACGGAACAACCCGGCAGAACTGAAACTTCTTGAAGGCTGGCTGCGCAGCTACAAGCCCGACGAACTGTTCGATGCGAACGGCCGGTTGATGCCCGAATTGAAGGCGCTGGCGCCCGCAAAAGATCGGCGCATGAGTGCCAACCCCCATGCCAATGGCGGATTGTTGCGCAAGGAGCTCAAGCTTCCGGACTTCCGCGACTACGCAGTGAAGGTGGCCGCTCATGGCACGGCGGTGTTCGAGAACACAAAGCCGCTCGGCGAGTACCTCCGCGACGTGATGAAGAACAATCCAACGAATTTCCGCGTGTTCGGGCCCGATGAGACGGCTTCAAACCGGCTGCAGGCGCTCTACCAGGCGAGCAAGAAGACCTGGATGGCGGAGATGCTTCCGGAGGATGCCGATGGTGGCGAGTTGGCACCTGACGGTCGCGTGATGGAGATGCTCTCGGAGCATACGCTGCTTGGCTGGCTGGAGGGCTATCTGCTGACGGGACGACACGGGTTCTTCCACACCTATGAAGCGTTCGCCCACGTTGTCGGTTCCATGTTCAACCAGCACGCCAAATGGCTGGATATCTGCAAGAACCACGTGCCATGGCGCGCGTCCGTCGCATCGGAGATCATCCTGCTCTCCTCGACGGTCTGGCGGCAGGATCACAACGGATTCTCGCACCAGGATCCTGGCTTCATCGACCTCGTGACCAACAAAGGCCCGTCCGTCACGCGCGTCTATCTGCCGCCCGATGCCAACACGCTGCTGGCGGTTGCCGACCATTGCTTGCGCAGCACCGACTACATCAACGTCATCGTTGCCGACAAACAGAAGCATCTGCAGTTCACCACCATCGACGAGGCGATCGTCCATTGCACCAAAGGCCTGGGCATTTGGGGACGCGCCAGCACCGACAAGGATGCAGAGCCCGATGTCGTTCTGGCCTCCTGCGGCGACGTGGTGACCATGGAGGCGCTGGCCGCGGCCGCCATCCTCCGTGAGAACGTTCCAGACCTGAAGCTGCGCTTTGTCAATGTCGTGGACCTGTTCAGGCTGCAGCCGGCGACAGAGCATCCGCATGGCTCGACAGATCGTGAGTTCGACAGCCTGTTCACAACCGACAAGCCGATCATCTTCAATTTCCACGGATATCCTTGGCTCATCCACAAGCTCGCGTACCGGTTCAAAGGACACGAGCATCTGCACGTACGGGGTTACAAGGAAAAGGGCAATATCAACACGCCGCTCGAGCTGGCGATGTTGAATGAAACATCCCGCTTCCACCTCGTCATCGATGTGATCGACAGGACGCCAAAGCTGCAGACGAAGGCGGGACATCTCAAGGAGCAGATGAAGAACGCCATTATCGATCATCTCAACTACGCGCACGAGCACGGGATCGATCGGCCAGAGATCGTCAACTGGACCTGGCCGTACTGAGAAGGTCCGCGGCACGGCGCTGCGACCGGCACGTCCTGGGCACACTCACCAGTGTGTTCGCTCAGCGCCGTCGCCCCCAGGTTGGAGCAGGACCGATGGGTACAACCGGCGTCATCGCGCGCACATCATCCGGCGCAGCCCAATCGACCAGCGACGAGATGGATCAGCTGTGCATCAACACCATCCGCACGCTGGCAATGGATGCGGTGCAAGCCGCCAACTCGGGTCACCCCGGCACCCCGATGGCGTTGGCGCCCGTCGCCTACTGTTTGTGGCAGCGCGTCCTGCGTTTCGATCCGACGCATCCGATCTGGCCGAACCGTGACCGTTTCGTATTGTCCGTCGGTCACGCGTCGATGCTGCTTTACGCGATGCTGCACCTGACCGGGGTGAGAGCCGTCAACCCGAAATATGAAACCCTCGGACGGTTGTCGGTAACGCTGGACGACATCAAGCGCTTTCGCCAGCTCGACAGCAAATGCGCCGGCCACCCGGAATACCGCTGGACATCGGGCGTGGAAACGACGACGGGCCCTTTGGGGCAGGGACTCGCCACCAGCGTCGGCATGGCGATCGCCGCGCACTGGCTCGCCAGTTACTTCAACCGGCCCGGTTTCAGACTGTTCGATTACGACGTCTACGCTCTGTGCGGCGACGGTTGCATGATGGAAGGAATCTCCGGCGAAGCCGCATCGCTGGCGGGCCACCTCAGGCTGAGCAACCTGTGTTGGATCTACGACAACAACCATATCACCATCGAAGGCAATACGGCGCTGGCCTACAGCGACGACGTGGCGACCCGCTTCATCGGATACGGCTGGAACGTCACACGCGTAGGTGATGCCAATGACCTGGAGATGCTCGAACGAGCCTTCAGGACGTTCAAGACCACGGCCGACCGGCCGACTTTGATCATCGTCGACAGCCACATCGCCTACGGCGCACCGAACAAGCAGGATACCAGCGCGGCGCATGGCGAACCGCTCGGGGAGGAAGAGATCCGCCTGGCGAAGCGCCACTACGCCTGGGCGCCCGATGCGAAATTCCTGGTTCCGGACGAGGTGCGAGATCATTTTCAGAACGGCATCGGCGCGCGCGGATTGGAGCTGCATCGTGCCTGGTGGGCCGAGTTTGAAGAGTATCGACGGGAATACCCCGATCTGGCCGATCAGGGGTATCGGATGTTGCGCCGTGAGTTGCCGGACAATTGGGACAGGGGACTGCCGACATTTCCCGCAGACGCCAAAGGCGTCGCCACGCGGGATGCGTCGGGTCAGGCGCTGAACGCACTCGCTCGAAACCTGCCATGGCTGCTCGGGGGCTCGGCGGATCTCGGGCCGTCATGCAAGACGCGACTGACGTTTTCAGGGGCCGGTGATTTCGGCGTACAGAGCCCGGCAGGGCGGAATCTCCACTTCGGCATTCGCGAACACGCGATGGGCGCGATTCTCAACGGGTTGTCGCTCTCGAAGATACGACCATTCGGGTCTGGATTCTTGATCTTTAGCGACTACGGCCGCGCGGCCATGCGCTTGAGCGCCCTGATGGAGATTCCGGTGATCCACATCTTTACGCACGACTCAATCGGAGTCGGCGAGGATGGGCCAACGCATCAGCCGGTTGAGCATCTGGCATCTCTGCGTGCCATCCCGGGACTCATCACCCTGCGCCCGGCCGATGCCAATGAAACAGTCGAGGCTTGGCGTGCGATCGCGGAATTCCGCCATGAACCGGTGGCATTGATCCTGACCCGGCAGGCGGTGCCGACGATCGACCGAACGAGATACGCGTCGGCCGAAGGTTTGCGACGTGGCGCCTATGTTCTGGCGGACAGCGACGGCGGCCAGCCGCAAGTGCTGCTCCTGGCGACGGGTAGTGAAGTCTCGCTCTGCGTTGAAGCATACGAATTGCTCAAGGCGGACGGGATCAAGGCCCGTGTGGTGAGCATGCCGTCATGGGAGATGTTCGAGCACCACTGCCGAGATCACCCCGATTATCGCGAGCACGTGCTCCCGGATTCCGTCGCGGCGCGCGTCTCGGTGGAAAAGGGCTCGAGTCTCGGATGGGCCAGGTATGTGGGCCGACACGGTCACAGCATCGCCATGGAGACATTCGGGGCCTCGGCGCCGCTCAAGGAGCTGCAGAAGCGGTTCGGTTTCACCTCTGAAAACGTCGTCGCGGCAGCGAAAAGCCAGATCGCCCGGACAGGGTAACCGATGTTCATCTGCGGCAAGCGAAAGCTACGGGAATTTTATCCACGGTAAGGGAGAGAACCGATGAGCACGATCCATCCGTGGCAGGGATCATCAACGCTCTTCCCGTTTCTCGCCGGCTCCCCGGCCGACACCATCGTTCTCGACGAAGAAGCACCCACGCGCGAGCTCGAACCAACGCCAGACCAAGCTTGGGTGCTCAGCTACGACGGCTACAGCGTGCTGAATGAGAGCGCGGTCGAATCTGCCTTCGCATTCGGCAACGGGTTCCTGGGCATGCGCGCCGCCCGCTCGGTCAGCCGTGGCCCGACCTGGCTGTCGTGGTTGGGACACAGTCGATGGGCCTCTTGGCCGCGCTGCTACGTAGCTGGCCTGTTCGACATACCCAACACCGAGCCGCCAGTGCCCGCGCTGGTGCCGGTTGCGGATTGGTCGCGCGTGCGCATCCTGCTGGACGGCGAGCCGCTGCTGGCGCGCGAGGGCGAATTGCTTTCGGGCACCCGCAGGCTCGACATGCGCCGCGGCCTGCTGCTGTCGGGCTGGGAGCATCGTACCCCCGCAGGGATCACCGCATGCGGGCGCGAGCTGCGCCTCCTGTCGCTGGCCGATCGCGCAGTTGGCCTACAGCTCTTGCAATTGTCGCTGGATCGCCACGATGTCGACGTGCGGCTGGAGGCAAGCTTCGCGATGGCAGGCCTCGGAATGGAGCCGATGCAGTTGGAGCAAGACCTCGGCGCTTGGCGAATGGAAGGCACGGACAAGGGCGTATCGATGGCCGGCGCAGCGACCTTGCGACTCGATGGCGGCTCGCTCGTCGCCGAGCGTCCGTTCCCATTGCGGTGGGTCTGGCGCTGGCGCTCCGTGGCGGGGCAGGTTGCCGAGTTCGATCGCCTCGTAGCCGTGGCGCGGGCCGACACCTCCGACGATGATCCGGCGCCGCGCGCCAGCGCAACGCTGGAGCGCAGCCGTGCCCTCGGCTGGCGCGCAGTGCTCGCCGCACACGAGGCCGCCTGGAGCACGCGCTGGATCGCGAGCGACATCCGTATTGAAGGGGACGAAGAAACGCAGCGAGCCTTGCGTTTCGCGGTGTACCATCTGACCAGCGCCGTCAATCCCGACGACGAGGGCGTGTCGATTGGCGCACGCGCCCTGACGGGCGATGCCTACCTCGGTCATGTCTTCTGGGACACCGAGATCTACCTGCTGCCCTTTTACACCGCGGTTTGGCCGGAGGCGGCACGTGCGCTGTTGATGTATCGGTATCACACATTGCCGGCCGCGCGCGCAAAAGCCGAGCATTTCGGCTTCAAAGGCGCACTCTATGCGTGGGAGTCGGCGGACACAGGCGTCGAGACCACGCCCGAGCGCGTGGTCGGGGCCGACGGCACGCTGATTGACATACTGACCGGCGCGATGGAGCACCACATCAGTGCCGATGTTGCCTATGCTGTATGGCAGTATTGGCGTGCCACGGGCGACGACGATTTCCTTCTTTCCGCCGGCGCGGAGATTCTGCTGGACACAGCGCGCTTCTGGGCGTCCAGGGCCCGGCCGGAGGCGGACGGTCGGCGGCACATCCGCCACGTGATTGGACCGGACGAGTACCACGACGACGTAGACGACAACGCATTCACAAACGTGATGGCGCGCTGGAACATCGCCCGCGCGCTTGAGGCGTTTGATCTTCTGCACGCGCACTGGCCCGACCAGGCCGCGAGGCTTCGCAAGAAGCTGGCTCTGGACGATGGAGAGCTTGCGGATTGGCGCGACGCCATCGACCGCATCGTGACCGGCCTTGATCCTGCCAATGGCATCTATGAGCAGTTCAGCGGCTTCCATGCACTGGAGCCGCTCGACCTCGGCGCCTACGCAGAGCGCACTGTGCCCATCGATGTGGTGATCGGCCGCGAGCGGACGCAGCGCGCGCAGGTCGTCAAGCAGGCCGACGTGGTGGCGCTGATCGCGCTTCTGCCCGAGGAGTTCCCGGGCGCGATGGCGGCGAAGAATTTCCGTCACTACGAGCCGCTCTGCGCCCACGGCAGTTCGCTCAGCGCGGGGATGCATGCGCTGGTCGCGGCGCGGCTGGGCGATGCCGAGACGGCGCTGCGCTATCTGCGCGAGACCGCGGCGACGGACCTCGACCTCGACCCCGACAGCGCCGGCGGCGTGCGCATCGCAGGGCTGGGCGCGCTCTGGCAGGCGGTGATGCGGGGCTTCGTCGGACTCGACATGACGGGCGAAAGGCTTGGAATTGATCCGAAGCTTCCGCCTGGATGGCGCGGTCTGTCATTCCGCGTTCGCTGGAGAGGCCGGGCCGTGGCGATCCGCATCGACGGCACAACCGTGCAGGCAACGCTCGAGCAAGGCGAGACGATCGAGATGCAGATCGCCTCCGACACGCGAGAGCTGACGCCTGGCACGACGCTGCATGTTGAGGCTGCAATACCGGAGGGGTCGATGCAGCGATCGGAACACGCCCATGTGATCACGCGCGCCAAGTACGATGCCGTGCTGCTCGACCTGGACGGCGTGATCACCGACACTGCCGCGCTGCATGCCGCGTGCTGGAAGCAGATGTTCGATGAATACCTGAAGAAAGCTGCCTCGCGCAGTGGAGAAGTATTCCGCCCCTTTGATCTCGATACAGACTACCGGCTCTACGTGGATGGAAAGCCTCGGTTCGACGGCGTCCGCGATTTTATCGCGTCGCGCGGCATAAGCCTGCCGGAAGGACGTTCGGATGATCCGGCGGAAGCCGAAACGATTGGCGGGCTTGGCAACCGAAAGAACCGGCTCGTTGGCCGAGCAATCGAACAGTCCGGCGTCAAGCCGTATCCGGGAAGCATTCGATTTATCCGTCAGTGTCATCGTGACGGGTTCAAGATCGCGGTCGTCACCTCGAGCCAGAACTGCAGCGTCGTCTTGGAGGCAGCCGGGTTGGACCAGTTTTTCGACGTGCGGGTCGACGGCAATACGATCGAGGAACAACACCTGGCCGGGAAGCCTGCCCCGGATACGTTCTTGATGGCGGCGCAGCTGCTTGGAGTGAAGCCGGAGCGCGCGGTCGTTGTCGAGGACGCCATCTCTGGAGTGGAGGCTGGCTCCAGCGGAAGGTTCGGGCTCGTGATTGGCGTCGCGCGCAAGGGGAACGCCGAGGAGCTTCAGCGTCATGGTGCACATCTGGTGGTGAACGATCTGGCCGAGTTGGCCAGCTGACCGACGCCCCATGCTGCCTTCGAGGAACGGCGCATGCTCCATCACCAACGTGTCAAACCGCCGTCACATGACTACCCGGCCGATGAATGGAACATCATCGAGAAGGGGTTTCATCCGGAATTCCTCGCCCAGCTGGAAACCATGCTGGCGCTCGGCAACGGATACGTCGGCATGCGTGGATGTCCGGAGGAGGGCGGACCGAGCTTCGAGAACGGCACCTTCATCAACGGTTTCTATGAAACGCGACCGATCGTCTACGGAGAAGAGGCATACGGCTTTGCGAAGACCGGCCAGACCATCTGCAATGTGACCGACAGCAAAATCATCAAGCTGTTCGTCGATGACGAGCCGTTCTGGCTCTCCCATGCGAACCTCCTGAGCTACGAGCGTCGGCTTAACATGAAGTGTGGAACTCTCGACCGGGAGATCCTCTGGGAAACCCCCGCAGGCAAGCAGGTCTCCATCACGTCTCGCCGGCTGGTCTCTCTCGCCCACAGGCACGTCGCCGCCATCTCGTATTGCGTGACGCTCCTCAATGCGGAAGCCTTCGTCGTGATCTCTTCCGAGATGAAGGCAAATGACCCGAAGGCACGCGCAAGCGAGGACGATCCTCGGCTCGCGAGAGCCTTCGACGGGCGGGTCCTTCATCCTCGAGCGAGCCGGTCCAAGAACCGGCGCATCGTATTGTGTCATGCAACCGAGAAAAGTGGTCTGGTCCTGGCCTGCGCCATTGATCACGATGTAGAAACCGAATGCTGTTACGCCAGTAAGGCTATCCACGCCGATGACTCCGGCCAGGTCGCCTTCACGATCGAGGCCGGCCGCGGCCTTCCGATCCACCTCACAAAATACATGGTCTATCACACGTCCCAGACGGCTTCGGCTGAGGAACTCTGCGGCCGCGCTGAATGGACCATGGATCGAGTGGCAACCCGTGGATGGGAAGACTTGCTCGCAGCTCAAGAGCGGTACATTGGAGACTTCTGGCGCCGCAGCGACGTCCGTGTCCAGAATATCCGCCCCGACCGTACAAAACGCACGACTGTCGAGATTCAACAGGCAATTCGCTTCAACCTTTTCCATATTCTGCAGGCCTCGGCGCGTGCGGAGGAAGCGGGTGTGCCGGCCAAAGGCCTCACCGGACAGTCGTATGAGGGGCACTATTTTTGGGACACCGAAATCTACCTGCTGCCGTTTCTGACGTATACGTCTCCCTGGATTGCGCGGAATCTCCTGACCTTTCGCTACAAGATGCTGCCGCAGGCGCGGACGCGGGCCCGACAGCTCGGTCATCGAGGAGCGATGTTTCCGTGGCGCACGATCAATGGCGAAGAAGCATCGGCATACTATGCGGCCGGTACCGCGCAATACCACATCAATGCAGACATCATGTACGCGTTGCGCAAGTACGTCCATGCGTGACGACGACGGAACACTGTCGTTCTGGCCACGTCGTGCGCCTGAAGAAAACGCCATATTGCGGTTTTCGCTGACTTGCCGCGGCCAGTTGCTGGAGGTTGAGGTCGGTCTGGACAAGGTGGAGTACACGCTGCGCGAGGGCGAGCGCCTCATAATCCGCCATGAAAAGGAGGAGCTTGAACTGACTCGCGCAAATCCTCGGACGCTCCGACCGGTCAGCAGGAGATTGGGATCACAGCCGGATACCCGAGAGGCTGGCCGCGGTCGCCCTGCCGTTTAAGGCCCAGACCGTGGACCTCCGAGAGCACGCGCAGGAGCGAATTCGAAACGGTGCAGGCTGACGAATGGATCGCAGAATGAGGGTTGAACAGCGCCGCGCCAAACCATCGCAGCGATCTTTCGATATGGCATTGGCATCGTCCAGAAAAACGGCGCGACGTGATCGACCGGCCAAGAGAGTTCTGGTCATCGACGTGGGCGGCAGCTCGGTCAAGATCCTCGTCACTGGGCAAACCGAAAGCCGGTCCTTCCGGTCCGGAACAAAACTTAGTCCTCGGCTTATGGTGTCGGGGGTTAACAAGCTCGCGGCAGATTGGACGTATGATGCAATTTCGATCGGCTATCCCGGTCCGGTCTTGGGGGGACGGCCCGCCGCGGAGCCTGTCAACTTGGGACGTGGCTGGGTTGGATTCGATTTCGAGCCAATTTTCGGCCTGCCAGTTGAAGTCATGAATGACGCAGCCATGCAGGCCCTGGGAAGCTACAGAGGCGGCAAGATGCTGTTTTTAGGCCTCGGAACGGGCCTGGGCACCGCCATGGTCGTGAGGGGCGTCGTGAAGCCGATGGAGCTTGGCCATTTGCCTTACAAAAATGGCACGTACGAGGATTATGTCGGCCGAGCCGGTCTGGAGCGCTACGGCCGGCCGAAATGGCGCCGTCATGTGGCCGACGTGATCGAACGTCTTGTGGCGGCGTTGCGGCCAGACGAGACCGTGATCGGCGGTGGCAATGTAAATAATCTCGACGTTCTTCCCGCGCGATGTCGCGCAGGACAAAATGCCAACGCGTTCCTTGGTGGTTTTCGCTTGTGGGCTCCGAGCGGACATCTTCGCTCGGAGCCTGGTCGCAAGTAGCGGGCCGAGGTGAGCATCGTTGTCAATCTGGTCTGGCTTTCAGACGGGAATCTCACATGAATGATGACGCACCCCGCTGGGCTTCGTTCTCATCCGCTTTTTCGATTGTCTTGAGCTTGGCAAGCAACCGGATTGCGGAGCTTGGTTGCGCTCCCGTCGGCGAGGACGCTCAGGCCTTTGTCGACCGGGGCGGTTTGCGTCGACTGGAAATGGAGGCAGCCGACACAGCGATCAGGAAAGTTCGAGAAGCGGCGTATCCGCTCATCTTCAAGCTGTTTGGTTCCGAACTGCCTCGCGGCAAAGAACGCAAGCTGGTTCTGAGACGGCTGGGTCAGGACCTGAGCCGCATCGAGCAGGCGCTGGGATACAATGAGCAGCCCGGGCGGGGTACGGCTCGCCGACGAACGTCTGAACGCCCGCCTCGCCATCTTCGTCGGAAGCGGACGGATGTCCGTCGCCTGCCGTTGGGGCGCTATCGGGATGATCGCCGCTCGAAATGAAAGCGAACATGACAATCCGGAGATCGGTCCAGTCAATGGGGGCCGGCGAGGTGAGCTAGCTCCGGCTGCCGGTCGGATGCAGCAATACGCTGTTCAGGATGCGCGGCTCGCAGCGGCAAGGCGCTGCCGCGCGATCGGCAGGAGATGATCGCGCGTGAGCGGCGCGAGCGGCAAGCCGGACATCTTCAACACCGACCAGGGCTCGCAGTTCACCGGGGCAGCCTTCACCGGCGCGCTCGCCGAGAACGGCATCACGATCAGCATGGATGGCAAGGGCGCCTGGCGCGACAATGTCTTTGTCGAGCGGCTATGGCGCAGTGTCAAATACGAGGAGGTGTATCTGCGGGCCTATGACAACGTCAGTGAAGCCCGCGCATCGATCGGCCGATATCTCGACTTCTACAATCAGCGCCGGCCGCACTCGAGCCTTGACGGCATCACACCCGATCAAGCCTACTTCAACCCGCTGCCCCTCCGCTTGGCAGCCTAACCACGGCAGAGGCTCCACTTAACGACGCGGAAAATCTGTTCAGATAAGCGCGAACAAAGCGCCACGCCATCGAGCGTCGAGATCGGGAGAAACGCGCGCAAGCGCATCGTTAAGTTCTGAGTTTCGAAGCCCTTCCGCCGCATCCTCTGAAATGGGTGCATCTTCAAGCAGGGCATTCATCACCTCAAGGCTATTGGCGCTCTCTTGACCAGGTAGCTCCAGAATTAGCTCGTCGTCGGCGTCAGACTGTTGATTCCCAACGTTCTGCTCGAGCCGCTCGAATGCTCCATTGAGCGCAATCGTGGAATTATGAAACTCTTTGTAATGGACGCTTACCGGCTGAATTTGCAGCCTTTGCAGTGCCGCGCGACGACGCTCTTCGTTGGCGCGCACCTGAGTATTATGAGCACGGATAGCTTGATTGTAATTGTCGACGGCGCGTTTGACGTTTCGTTCGACTTCGCGATTATACGCGGCTGCATCTCTGTTGTATTTCTCGATAGCCCGTATTCGCTCCTGCTCTCGCCGAATAACCTCGCGATTGTGAGCCGTGGCCTCGCGGTTGTATCTCTCAACGTTGCGACTAACGTTTTCGTTATGCTGACGCACTTTGCGATTGTAATCGTCGATGGCGCGTTGGCGCTCTCGCATCAATCGCTGATATTCCGCAGGCGTTACGTACCGAACCACGGGGATGTCCTCCGGTGAGGCGACGATCTTAGTTTAGAGCCGGTCCCGGAATTTTGCACAGGGCGCTAAGTGGAATTTCTGCCTGACGGCAGGCACGCTATGCCTGCGA
>JAIESI010000267.1 GCA_019746135.1 Xanthobacteraceae bacterium | reverse complement strand
TTCGGCCTGGCCGAGATCGTCGCAAACCTCGAGCACGAGGCGACACGCACGGCGGCCATCACCCATGTGAAGGGCCTGCTGCCCTCGCGCGAAGACTGGAAGCGGATTCTCGGACCGATCTCGCGCGGCACGGTGCTGGGTTCCGCGCTCGGCATCCTGCCAGGCGGCGGCGCAATCCTCGCCTCGTTTGCCTCCTACTCGCTGGAGAAGAAGCTCTCGAAGACGCCGGAGAAATTCGGCCAGGGCGCGGTCGAAGGCGTGGCCGGTCCCGAATCCGCCAACAATGCCGGCGCGCAGACCTCGTTCATCCCGATGCTGACGCTCGGCATTCCGGCCAATCCGGTGATGGCGCTGATGATCGGCGCCCTGATGATCCAGGGCATCCAGCCCGGGCCGACCATCATCACCGAGCAGGCCACGCTGTTCTGGGGCGTGGTGGTGTCGATGTGGGTCGGCAACGTGTTCCTGCTGATCCTCAACCTGCCGCTGATCGGCCTGTGGGTGCGCATGATCACGGTGCCGTACCACCTGCTCTATCCGGCGATCGTGGTGTTCTGCGCCATCGGCGTCTACTCCATCGGCAACACCACGTTTGATGTGTTCCTGATGGCCCTGTTCGGCCTCCTGGGCTATGTGTTCCGCAAGCTCGGCTGCGAGCCGACGCCGCTCCTGCTCGGCTTCATCCTCGGCCCGCCGATGGAAGAGTATCTGCGCCGCGCGCTGGTGCTGTCGGAAGGCCGGCCGGATGTCCTGCTGCGCGAGCCGGTCAGCGCCTGTCTGCTGGTGATCGCCGCGGTCTTGCTCGCCTCGGTACTACTGCCGGCAATCCGGAAGAAGCGCGAGGAGACGTTCGTCTCGGAGAGCTGAGTTAGAGCATGAGAGCTAACGCAGTTTTCAGTTGGCTTGCACCAGCCCCTCCACGCGCAGCACGCCGTTACGCGCCGACCGCGAACCGGTATTGTCGGCCGTGCCTTTTGCCAAATCGTGCAATGCGCTCATCATAGGTGACCAGCGGACAGCCAAGCTCGATCGCTGTGGCAATCAGGAGCCGATCCGCCGGATCGCGGTGCTCGAGGTGGTGCAGTTGATAGCTGCGGGACGCTGCGCGCGGTGGCCCACCGGCACGGCCTCAATGCCGGGACGCTCCAGGAAACGCCTGACCCACGCCGCGACGGGAATGTCGAGATCGATCCGCGCTGCGCCGACGAGCAGCGCGATCTCCCATGCCGTCACAGCGCTGAGAAAAATAGTTCCGCCATTCCCCCAGCAGCCGTCGATCAAGGAACGGGTTGAGGTGCGCAGACGGTCGTCGCCTGCCCCGGGCGGTTCCCGAAATGAAGGCTGTCGAGCTGCTTCGAACGTCCGAACAAAAGCAGACCTACCGCACCGGGTCGGTGAAGGCGGGGGCGCGATCCGGCAGCTCGCGGAATTCGAAGAACTTGCGCACGATGCCCGGCGCAATCGCCGAGATCGGGTTGACCACCGGCTTCGGATTACCGGTCGAGCCTCTCACCTCGTAGGTGATGCCGAAGATGCCCTCATTGCTGCCGCCGCCGAGGAACAGGCCGAGGACCGGGATCTGGCCGAACATGTTGTTCAGCCCGTAGAGCGGCACGAGCGTGCCGCGCACGTTCACCTGGTCGCGCGCGTAGTCGATATTGCCGTCGACGGTCGCGCCGAGGATCGGGCCGCGCAGCACGCCGTCCCGGATCGACATGCGGCCGGGCACGCGGGTGAAGTCGGCCCGCGCCTGCGAGAACTCGATGTTGTCGGCCCGCTGCACGCCGTTCGGCTGCCCGGCCACGACCTGATCGAGCGCGCCTTCGCCGCGGATCTGGAAGCTCGAGATGTTGATGACGCCGTCCTGCGGGGCGGAGTCCTGCGTCGGCGGGTCCATGCCGAGCCACATCCGGCCGCCGACCATGCGCGGATAGACGTCGGTGAAGCGGAACAGCGCGCCGGCGTCGTTGGTCTCGAAAAAGAGCACCGGGCGACCGTTGCTGGAGCGGGTCCGTATCTCGCCGATCAGCGGCGTGTCGCGGCCGATCTTGGCGTTGAGCGAGAAGGTGCGGATGCGGCCGGAGCGCCGCGACATGCGCCAGTCGAGGCCGCGGATGGTTTCGCCGTTGTGGCCGGCGATCACGCCGATCTTGACGTCGATGTCGAGGTCGGGGTGCTTGGCTTTGGCCCTGGGGTCCGGCGGGCCGGCCATCGCCATCTTGACGAAGTTGCGTCCGTCGAACACGTCGCCGCGCACCACCACGCGCAGCGCGCCGTCGGCGCCGCGGTCGACCTTGATCGAGGTCTTGTCGCCGTCGGAGGTGGCGAACACCGGCAGGTTGGCGTTCTGCAGGTCGCCGCCGCTGTCGAGCTCGAGGCTGCCCTTGGCGAGCACGCCCGGACCGTCGATCAGCAGATCCTCGAAGCGAAGCGCACCGCTCTTCTCGCGAACGAGCAGGAAGGCGAGCCGCGCCGGGCGCCCGGGCGGCTTGACCCAGCCGGGCAGGACATTATCGACCTTCGTCGCGGTAAGATCGGCTTCGACATTGAAGCGCGCCTCCTTGTCGTCGTTGCCCACCCGGCCGGTGAGCCGCATCGGCAGCGCGCCGGTGAGCGCGGAGCCGAGGTCGATGCCGAGCCGCGCCCGCGTCGCCTCGTCGAGCGTCGCCTGCAGCCGCACCTCGGCTTCCGGCTCGCCCTTGAGCTTGCGGTACTCCACATAGGCCGGCGCGCCCGCGACCCGCACATCGCCCTTGATCTCGTAGATGTTGTTGTTGGCGGTGACCCGCAGCGCCTGCGCTTCGGCCTTGTGGCCAAACACCATTTTCTCGGCGCTGAAATTGTTCAGATCGACGGTGATGTCATAGTCAGTCGAGCCCGGCGGCAGGTCGGGCCGCAGCGGCAGGCCGAGGTTCACCTGCGCGGTCAGCGTGCCGCGCACCTGCGTCGGGTCGAACGGCGCGCCGGAAAACTCGCGCAGCCGGTCGAGCGCGAGCAATTCGGCCGCGGCAGGAACGCCGCCCTCGATCTTGAAGCTGACGCGCGCCGGCGGCGGCTTGGTGCGGAGATTCGGCACCTCGAGCACGCCGCTGGACATGGTCAGGCGCCGTCCCGGCGAGACGTCGATGGAGCCCTTGCCGAGCGTGACCTTCGCCATCCGGCCGTTGACGCGGACATTGAGGTCGGCGTCGCGGATCGCAGGCAGCCCCGCGACCGGCCGCAGCGCGACCGAGCTGCCGACGATCTCCACCGACAGCGCCTCGTCGGCGAGCGGCGGCCCGCCGGCATGCAACTGTACAAACGGCGCGTTGGTCGCGATGTCGAGGCGGTCGACATTGCCGCTGACGACGTGCTGCACCACCCAGTCGCGCACCTTGGGCGTGAGGAACGACGGCCACAGCCGCTTCAGCGCCGCCGTCGGCATCGGGGTCGCGGCCAACCCCAGCGCCAGGCGCGGCTCGGGGCCGTAGTCGAGCCGGCCGGAGAGCGCGAGCGCGATGCCCTCGTCCTGGCGGCCGCCCAGCTCCTTGGTGCCGAGGTCGCCGTGGTCGAGCGTGATGCGCTGCTGGTTGGGATCGATGCTGCCGCGCACCACCACGCGCTTGAGCACCAGCGGATCGTCGTCAGGCGTCAGCGGATCGAGCACGACCCAGCCGCCGCCCACGGCAAACAGCCAGTTGCCGCCGGGCTGCGCCGGAGCGGCAAACTCGGAACGCAGCGTGTAACGCGCGACGCCCGCCGTGACCTTGAACGGCATGCGCAAGGTCCGCCGCGAGAGGTCCCAGTCGAGGCCGAATTCCGCGGTGGTGATCGGAATCTGGTGCTCCGGATCGGCGGGATCGCCGATCGAGCCGCCCTGGGCAAGGATCGAGCCGGACAGCGTCTGCGCGCTGCCGTCGGCACGGATCTCCGAGTCGATCGACGCCGACACCAGGGTGTCGGAGCGCAGCCGCGTCTCGGCCATGCGCAACGCCAGCAGATCGTCGAGCAGCACCTTGCGCGCCTCGAGCTGCAGACGGCGATTGCCCTGAAGCCCGGGGGTCAGCGCCGCGCTCAACGCCCACGGCCGCTCCAGGTTGTCGGAGAGCACCGCGAGCACGGCGCCTCCGGTGCGGGGCCGGCTGAGGTTGATGGTGATCTGCGTCAGCTTCCATTCGTGATTGTCGCGGCGGTCGTCGATGGCGAGACTGCCGTTGGCGATGCCGATGTCGGTCAGCGATTGACCGTCAAAGCCGCCCGAGCCTTCGCGCCCGAGCCCGCCGAGCCGGTCGATCCATTCGACCAATGCGGAGAAGTTCGCGGCAAGCCCGCGCTGGGCGAGCGACTGAAACGAGAACTCCCCCGGCTTGGCGGCGGCCGCCTGGCTTGATTGCGCCGGCGTTGACTGCGTCGAGCTTGGCGCTGGCTCTGCCGGAGCCGAGGCGGCGCGGCCGGGCGCTGGCGGAGCGGCCGGCCGCAATTGCAGCGGCTGCGCCGCCACGGCTTGCGGCACCGATTGAGCCGACGCGGGCGGGATGATGCTGAACGGCTTCTCGCCGCCGACGATGACATTGACCTGCCCGTCGGTGTCAATCCGGATGGTCATGTTGGCGTCGACCAGCCGGAAGCTCTCGACGCGTGGACTGGCAAGCAGCAGGCTCGCGCCGGAAATGCCGATGTCGGCCTTGGGCGCCACCGCGACAGACGCGCCGGACTGGTCGCGCAGCACGATGTCGCGGAGCCTGAGCGCCGTGCGGCCCTGCGCATCGCGCTCCAGCAGCGTGCCGCCGACCTCGATGCGATAGCGGTTGCCGAAATTCTGCTCGACCGCGGAGGTGAGCCAGGGGGTGGCGATGTCGAGCGAGATCGGCCCGCTCAAAAGCCGCCACCACAACAGACCGCCGCTGATCAAAACCACCGCGACGAACGCGCCCGCGGTGAATGTCAGCCGCCGCAGCCACGGACGCTTGCGGTCGATCAGAATCCGCGGATCGATTGGCAGCCGCCGCGCCCGCAGCGCGAGGCGCTTGAGCCATCGCGGCGATCGCAAGGCCAGGCTCGGCAAGCGCAGAGCAACGCGCCGCCGCTGCGACGGCGCAGCAGCATCCGCGCGCACGGACGCGTCGACGCCCGCCTGCATGCGCCGATGCGCATCGAGCGCCGCCTCCAATTCCTGGAGCGCCGCGGAGTGCGGACTGCTATCCTTGCCCGTCATGCCCGATCGGCCGTCCCCTCGTCCGCCGGTTCTACCGGACCCGCAGCCACGGGTCCGCCGTTTGGTATCCTGCCGGCCAACCGAATCCGTCGCCGAATCTCTTGGCAGCACAGGGATTTCGCACAAAATCCTACTGTTCCGCCACTACCCTCGAACCCCTATGCCGACGAGAGCTTGACCCCGTGAAAACGACGAAAGGAAGGCGTATGAGCGCAAAGATCGCCGTCGGCGGCAAGGCGCCCGGCTTCACCCTGCCCCGGGACGGCGGCGGCCAGGTGTCGCTGACGGATTTCAAAGGCAAAAAGCTCGTTCTCTATTTCTATCCCAAGGCCGATACCCCGGGCTGCACGCTCGAGGCCAAGGACTTTTCCCGGCTGGCGCCCGCCTTCGCCCGCGCCAAGACCGCTGTCCTTGGGGTCTCCGCCGATCCGGTGAAGAAGCAGGACAAGTTCAAGGCCAAGCACGACCTGACGATCGCGCTCGGCTCCGACGAGACCCTCGAGATGCTCAAGGCCTACGGAGTGTGGGCGGAGAAGTCGATGTATGGGCGGACGTTCATGGGCGTGCTCCGCAACACCTACCTGATCGGCCCGGACGGCACGATCGCCCGGATTTGGGAGAAGGCGAAGGTCGCCGGCCACGCCGAAGAGGTGCTGGAGGCGGCCAAGGCGCTTTGACCGCCGCCGCTCGACCGCGGGACGATCGCATTTGCTATAGCCCCGGGCGGTGGGGCTTCCTCCCCGCCGGCTCCCGTTTCAGCGGGCCAGCCGCGGCTCCTTCCGGCCCGTGCACGGTTGGTTTACCGATCGCTCGGATTTTCCGGGTTCCATTCGGGGAATATTAACCATGGCGGGCTGAAATCGGTCCCACGCGCGCAGTTCCCGGACACCGGCTGCGGCTGGGGAGCGTCGATGTCGCAGCGGTCAAGCGGGCACCACTATCGCGCCGATTCCGGCCGCGTCGTGCCGTCCCAAGGCGCGCACCAGGCAACGCACCGGGCCATGCCCCAAGGGGCGCACCATGTCGCCCCCGCCAAGGCGCCGCGGCATGCCCAGCGCAAGACCGATTACACGCTGGGCCATTCCGGCCGCCAGGTCCGGGTCGGGCCGGTCACCTTCTGGATCGCGGTCGGCAGCGTCGTCGTCATGGCCGGCTGGTCGCTCGCGACCGGGACTTATTTCGCATTCCACGACGACGTGCTGACGCGGCTGATCGCGCGGCAGAAGGAGCAGCAGTTCGCCTACGAGGACCGCATCGCCGAGCTCCGCGCGCAGGTCGACCGCATCACCAGCCGGCAGCTGCTCAACCAGGAGCAGTTCGACCAGAAGCTCGAGCAGATCATGCGCCGGCAGGCGGTCCTGGAAAATCGCGCGACGACCCTCTCCAGCGTGCCCGACCCGACGCCGACGGGCTCGATCGGCCGCCACCGCCCCGCCCCGCTCGCCGAGCCGCAATCCGAAGACCGGTCCCATGACCGGCCCAGGGCATCGCCGATCAGCGACACGGTGATCTTCACCGCGCCGCCCGACCGCGAAGCCCGCCTCGAGTCGCGCGAGCTGCCGCAGGCCGCGCCCAGACGCTTCGCGGCGACCGCGCCGAAACCCGCGGCCGGCGTCGAGGGGATCCTGACGCGGCTGCAATCCTCGCTCGACCGCGTCGAGGCGCGGCAGACCACCGCGCTCAACGCGATGGAAGAGCGCTACGACGCCAGGGCCAAACGCATCCGCAGCGTGCTCGCCGATCTCGGCATGAACGGCAAGAAGCTCGCGCTGCCGCCGGCGGCGGGCGTCGGCGGCCCGTACGTTCCGGTCACGCTGCGCAAGGATGCGGGTGCGTTCGAGCGCCAGCTCTACCGCGTGCACGTGTCGCGCACCGACGTCGAGCGGCTGACGCGCACGCTCGGCGCCGTGCCGGTGCGAAAGCCGATCATGGGCGACGTCGATCTGTCGTCGGGCTTCGGCGTACGGACCGACCCGTTCCTCGGCCGGCCGGCGATGCACAGCGGATTGGATTTCCGCAGCGAGGCCGGCGACCCGGTGCGCGCCACCGCCAACGGCGTGGTCGAGACCGCGGGCTGGAGCGGCGGCTACGGCAAGCTGGTCGAGATCGACCACGGCAACGGATATTCGACCCGTTACGGTCACCTTTCGGAAATCGATGTGAGGGTCGGCCAGCAGATCAAGATCGGCCAGATCATCGGCAAGGTCGGCTCGACCGGACGTTCCACCGGGCCGCACCTGCACTACGAGACGCGCATCGACGGCGACGCGGTCGATCCGCAGAAGTTCCTGCGCGCCGGCCTGCGGCTCGGCAACGCGCTCTGACAGCGCGCCACGGCGCCCGACAATTCGAATAAAAATTCGGGCGGCAAACCTGCCGCCCGAGTCTTTTGTCCCCATTCGGGGATCACGCTTCTCTGCTCAGTCAGACACCCAGCGCCGCATCGTCCCGAGGCAGCGCATCACGCTGATTTGCCTGAAGCACAAACGCAGCCACGCTCAGGCCAACCGCCAAGGCTGAAGCGATCGAAAAAAGTGCGATCCACATAACGCCTTCCTCCATCGTGTACCCGCGGTTCCATCGAGCTCCGGCCAAGTTCCACCGGCCCTCTCGATGCAGCGCCGGACAACGCGCCCGATGAACAGGCGTTCCAGATGGAACCGCGGATTCCCAAACTTTTTTTATGGGCGAGAACGTTGCGTTCCGAAGGCTGAATGGCGGGTGTCGCGCCGAGCCACAGAATGATTCAAATGCCGACGGTAGTTTCCTACTCCACGTCCTCGACCTCGTCGGGCCCGCCGCCGAAAGCCTTCTGCGCCAGCACCGCGGCCATGAACGGATCGAGGTCGCCGTCGAGCACATCGCCCGGCGTCGGCGAGGTCACGCCGGTCCGCAGGTCCTTCACCATCTGATACGGCTGCAGCACGTAGGAGCGGATCTGGTGGCCCCAGCCGATGTCGGTCTTCGCCGCCTGGTCGGCGGCGGCCTTTTCCTCGCGCTTCTTCAGCTCGATCTCGTAGAGCTTGGCGCGCAGCATGTCCCAGGCCTGCGCACGGTTCTTGTGCTGCGAGCGCTCCTGCTGGCACACCACCGCGATACCGGTCGGGATGTGGGTGAGGCGGACCGCGGATTCCGTCTTGTTGACGTGCTGGCCGCCGGCGCCGCCCGACCGCATGGTGTCGGTGCGTACGTCCTTCTCATCGATCTCGATCTTGATGCGGTCGTCGATGACCGGGAACACCGCGACGCTGGCAAACGACGTGTGCCGGCGCGCGTTGGAATCGAATGGCGAAATCCGCACCAGCCGGTGCACCCCACCTTCGGTCTTCAGCCAGCCATAGGCGTTGTGGCCTTTCACCTGGATCGTCGCCGATTTGATGCCCGCGCCGTCGCCTGCGGACTCGTCGAGGATGCTCACCTTGTAGCCGTGCTGTTCGGCCCAGCGCGTGTACATGCGCAGCAGCATCCCGGCCCAGTCCTGGCTCTCGGTGCCGCCCGCGCCGGCATGGACTTCGAGATAGCTGTCGTTGCCGTCGGCTTCGCCGGAGAGCAGCGCCTCGAGCTCGCGCCGCGCCGCCTCCGCCTTGAGCTTCTTCAGCGCCTCCTCCGCCTCGGTGACGACCGCCTGATCCTTCTCGGCCTCGCCGAGCTCGATCATGCCGACCTGATCCTCCAGGTCGCGCTCGATCCGGCCGATGGCGTTGAGCTGATCCTCGAGCGCGGTGCGCTCCTGCATCACGCGTTGCGCGCGCGCCGTGTCGTTCCAGAGCGTGGGGTCTTCGGCGAGCGCATTGAGCTCGGCGAGGCGGGCCTTCGACTTGTCGAAGTCAAAGATGCCTCCTCAGCAGTCCTACGGACCGCTTGATGTCTTCGACCACCGCTTCAATTTCGCTTCGCATGACCGATTCCGTCCCCACACACGCGGTGCGATGTATCGTCTCGGACGGCAGGGTGCAATGCGGGGATCGATAGAATTTTACCGATCCCGGAAAGAAGGCGCTGACCGCTCGGGGGGCGTCCGCAGCGCCCCGACACCCGATTTCAACCATGCCGCGGTTGAATGCGCCGAACGAGGGAGGAATCCGTGTCGAGAATTGCCGTAGCCACCGCTTTTGCCTGCACGATCGTTTTTGCGAGCGGCGACGCCGACGCACGAGCCCGTGCCCGGATGTCCTCGCCCTCGCCCAAGCCCGTGGCTGCGGCGCCGACGGCGAAACCGCTCGCAGGCCAGACGGCGAAACCGCTCGCGGGCCAGGCGGCCAGGCCCGGCGCTTCCGCCGCCGAGCCGAAGCCGTTTGCCGCGGCGAGGCCCGCCAACCCGCAGCCGGTCGGCGGCGGCACCTTCGTGGTGCTCGGCGGCGCGCGGCCCGGATCGGCGAACGCACCAAGTGCGCCCGCGCAACGCGCCATCGGCGACGATGCCTCGGGGCCGCTCCAGTTCGATCCGACGCTGGCGGCCATCGACGACAACAGCGCGGCGTCGGACAGGGCCGCAGCCAAGCCCGCAGCGGAATGCCTGACGATGCCGCAGACGGTGGCCGCGAAGGAGCCGCTGGTCGGCAAGGCGCCGGCGAAGGATCAGGTCGCGGCGAGCGAGCCGCGGAAGATCGAGGCCGCGCCGCCGAGCGCCAATCCGGCGCTGGTGCCGGTCAGGCCGAAGCGGCAGGCGCCGGTGGTGGCGACGGTCTGCTACGTGCAGCGCGACGGCAGTTGCGTGCCGTCGTACTGACGCGCAAAGCGAGAACCGGTCGATCTCTCAGTAGAGACCGGAGCCGCGCCGCACGGCGCGGTCGGCGTCGGGCGATGCACCGATATAGCCGGGGTTGTAGCCCGGATTGCTGTAACCCGGCGGGTCCTGCTGATCGGATGAGTAGCCGATCACCGAATAGCTGTCGGGCGGCGCAGTGCCCGGCTTGAACGCTTCGAGGATCACGCCGCCGGTGGCGCCCGGTCCGACGCGCATGCCGGTCTTGGCATCGATGCGGATCAGCTTGATGCCGGCGGGCACGCGGAACGGCACCGCCGGCTTGTCGGCGAGCGCGACCTTCAGGAACTCGGTGACGATCGGCGCGGCGAGCTGGCCGCCGGTCGCGCCGCGGCCCATGTTGCGCGGCTTGTCGTAGCCGAGATAGACGCCGACCGCGATGTCGGGCGAGAAACCGACGAACCAGGTGTCCTTCTCGTCGTTGGTGGTGCCGGTCTTGCCGGCGATCGGCTTGCCGACCTGCTTCACCACGGTGGCGGTGCCGCGCTGCACGACGCCCTCCATCATCGAGGTGATCTGGTAGGCGGTCATCGGGTCGATGACCTGCTCGCGGCGGTCGACCAGGCTCGGCTCGGGCTGGTTCTGCCATTTGTCGCCGCCGGCGCAGCCGCGGCATTCACGCTGGTCGTGCCGGTAGACGGTGCGGCCGTAGCGGTCCTGGATGCGGTCGATGAAGGTCGGGATGATGCGCTTGCCGCCGTTGTCGAACATCGAATAGGCGCTGACCATGCGCAGCACCGTGGTCTCGCCGGCGCCGAGCGCGTAGGACAGATAGGTCGGCAGGTTGTCGTAGACGCCGAACCGCTTGGCGTATTCGGAAATGAGCGGCATGCCGACGTCCTGGGCGAGGCGGACGGTCATGACGTTGCGCGAGTGCTCGATGCCGAACCGCAGCGTCTGCGGACCGTAGAACTTGCCGGCCGAATAGTTCTCCGGGCGCCACGGCGGCTGGCCCGGGCCCTGATCGATCTCGATCGGCGAATCCATCACCACCGTCGACGGCGTGTAGCCGTTGTCGAGCGCAGCTGCGTAGACGAAAGGCTTGAACGAGGAGCCCGGCTGGCGCATCGCCTGCGTCGCGCGGTTGAACTGGCTCTGGTCGAACGAGAAGCCGCCGACCATCGCCAGCACGCGGCCGGTCGTGGGATCCATCGCGACCAGCGCGCCGGAGATTTCCGGCGGCTGACGCAGCCGCCAGGTGTTGGCGTCCTTGTCGATCGGCTCGACATAGACCACGTCGCCGACTTCGAGCACCTGGCTCACCTTGGTCGGCACGCGCCCGCGCAGCGGACCTTCGGTCCACTTGGCCCACTTCACCGCATCGAGCGGCACGATGCCGGTCTGCCGTTCCTTGGACAGCGAGCCGCCCGGTTCGCGCGACGGATAAAGCCCGACGCGCGCCGACTGGTCGGTGGACTCGAGCACGACCGCAAGCCGCCATGGCGCGATGTCGCTCAGTTGCTTGACCTCGGCGAGCTTGGGGCCCCAGTCGCCGGCGAGCGCGAGCTTCTGCACCGGACCGCGGTAGCCTTGGCGCTCGTCGTACTTGATCAGGCCGTCGATCATCACTTTGCGTGCCACCACCTGCAGCTTCGGATCGAGCGTGGTGCGCACCGACAGGCCGCCCTCGTAGAGCGTCTTCTCGCCGTACTTCTCATAGATCCAGCGGCGCACCTCTTCGGCGAAATATTCGGCCGCGAAGATGTGTGCGCCGGTCGGGCGCGGCGTCACGGTCAGCGCCTCTTTCTTGAACTTCTCGGCGTCGGCCCGCTTGATGATGCCCGTGATCTCCATCTGATCGATCACGTAGTTGCGCCGCTCGGTCGCGCGCTCGCGCTGCCGGAACGGATTGAGCTGGCTCGGCGCCTTCGGCAGCGCGGCGAGATAGGCCGCCTCCGGCACGGTCAGTTCGTGCACCGACTTGTCGAAATAGATCAGCGAGGCCGCGGCGATGCCGTAGGCGCCGAGGCCGAGATAGATCTCGTTGAGATAGAGCTCGAGGATCTTCTCCTTGGAATAGGTGCGCTCGATCTTCAGCGCCAGCAGCGCTTCCTTGATCTTGCGCTGGAGCGAGACCTCGTTGGTGAGCAGGAAGTTCTTGGCGACCTGCTGGGTGATGGTCGACGCGCCCTGCGGACGGCGGCCCGAGCCGTAGGTCTGCACGTAGAGAACGCCGGCCCGCATGATGCCCTGGAAGTCGAGGCCGTTGTGCTCGTAGAAATTCTTGTCCTCGGCGGCGAGGAAGGCGTTGATCACCATCTTCGGCACGGCCTGGATCGGGATGTAGAGCCGCCGCTGGGTGGCATATTCGGCGACCAGCGAGCCGTCGGACGCGTGCACGCGCGTCATCACCGGCGGCTCGTAATCCTGGAGCTGCGAATAGTCGGGCAAATCCTTGGAGAAATGCCAGAGCAGGCCGGCGGCGGCGCCGACGCCCACCAGGAACACGATCGTGCCCACCGCAAACACGAAGCCGCAGAAGCGCAGCAGCAGTCTCATCGCGGAATTCCTATCTGTCCCGTCCAGCCGCGAGCGGGTGAGATCACATTGTACGATTTTGTCCGGCCCCGGCGCAAAGCACCCCTACGGCGCCCGGTGGTCGGCAAGCCCCGCACAACCCGTTTCAGCGTCCGGAAAAGTCGCCGGTTTTTATGTTGAAACTGAGGCTTAGGCGTCATCGCCCGCCCTTGCCGCCGGCGGCGGCGGCAGCCGTACCCGCCGTCCGTGTGCCCAGATAAGTGTCGACCGCCTGGGCGATGGAGGCGGCGGCCTTGGCCTGCCAGGGTCCGGAGGTGATCTGCTTGAGGTCGGATTCGCTCGAAACATAGCCGAGCTCGATCAGCACCGACGGCACATCCGGCGCCTTCAGCACCTTGAAGCCGGCCGACTTCAGCGGATGCTTGTGCATCTTGGCGACCTTGCGCATGCTCGCCACCAGCGACTTGGCGAACTGCGTCGAATACGTCTTGGTCTCGCGCTGGGCGAGATCGATCAGGATATCGGCCACCTCGCTCGATTCGTGCGACAGGTCGATGCCGGCGATCACGTCGGCGCGGTTCTCGTTCTCGGCCAAGCGCGCCGCCTCGGCGTCCGACGCCGTCTCCGACAGCGTGTAGACGGTGGCGCCGTGCGCCTCTCCCTCGCCTTTCTTCAGCGCGTCCGCATGGATGGAGATGAACAGCGCCGCCTGCCGGATGCGGGCCATCCGGACCCGATCGGCCAAGGGTATGAAGCTGTCATCGGTGCGCGTCATGACCACGCGGTACCGGCCGGACTGCTCCAGCCGCTCGCGCAGCAGCATCGCGAAATCGAGCACGATCTGCTTTTCCATCACGCCGGTGGAGGCAATCGTGCCGTTGTCGATGCCGCCGTGGCCCGGATCGATCACCACGATCGGCCGCGTGTCGCCGCGGCGCGTCTCCGCGGCCGTCGGGGCGACGCCGCCGGTCGCCCCAGGCGGCTGCGTCCGGTTTTCGGCAGCGAGGTTGCGCATGAAGCTTTCGCGGTCGGTCGCCACGAGATCGAGCACGAGCCGCGCCGGCTGGCCGCCCTGGGCCTCGAGCGCGAACGCCTTCTCGACCTTCACCGGCTTGGTCACGTCGAGCACGATGCGCGAGCCGCCCTGCATCACCAGCCCGAACCGGAACGCCTTGACCAGGCCTCGTCCGGTCTCGCCGGTCTTGGGCGGCAGGTTGAAGGTGACCTGCGGCAGGTCGATCACCACCCGGTAGGGGTCGGCAAGCGTGAACGCCCGCAGGTCGACCTTGCGGGAGAAGTCCACGACGAAACGGGTGAGACTGTCGTCGCCGCCGACCCTGGTATCGGTCGCGACCGGAAACGGCGCCACGGGGCGCGCGGCGTTCTGCGCGGCCGACGGAGCCATGCCGGCCCCTGTCAGCAGTGTCCCAAAAACCAGAAAAATGAGGTCTCTTGCCCGAAATGCCACGAATCCAGAGCCTCCGAGCCTCTTCGTACTCCATTAGGCGGCCGTTGGTTAACTGGAACTTAACGGTCAACCACAACCCACGGGTATCTGTGGCCTTTCAGCGATGAGCTTGCCATCCCCCCACGCGCACCGTAAGTAAGGGTTGCTTACGGTTTGAGTCACCGGGTGTGCCGCGTTCGGGCCTCCGGCACGTTCGCCAAGGAAACTGCTCCCCTCAGGAGGCTTTTGGGGGCCATTTGGCGGACGTCATCCGAGCGGTCGTCCCGCCCTGCGCCAAAGGGTTGTAAACCCCGGCGTTTATGGCGGCGGCCGATCGAAGCCGAGACCCTTGTCAGGACACCGGAACGACGCGGCAGCGCATTCCTGCGCATTTTCGCCGCGCCAGCCGTAGGTGCGTAGTCCGGTGGCGCGGTGCGCCGCCGCCCTCCAACGGGTTGAGGTCATGCCCGAAGCGTTTTTCCAGGTCCGTCTGCAACGTCGTCCGCATCTGCGTGCGCGCGTCTGCCTTGGGACCTTCACCGCGCCTTGGCGTGGCTTCGTGACCCACCCTTCCCACGACAGATCAGGCCCGTCCCTGCCCGCGCTGCCGCATGCCGGCCGCTGCCCGCCGACGCGCCGTAAAGAGACAGTTCAATGGCCAACAAGATGCTTATCGACGCGACCCATCCGGAGGAGACCCGGGTGGTCGTGCTGCGCGGCAACCGCGTCGAGGAGTTCGATTTCGAAACCGCGCACCGCAAGCAACTCCGCGGCAACATCTATCTAGCCAAGGTCACCCGCGTCGAGCCGTCGCTGCAGGCGGCCTTCGTCGAGTACGGCGGCAACCGCCACGGCTTCCTCGCGTTTTCGGAAATCCATCCGGACTACTACCAGATCCCGGTTGCCGACCGGCAGGCGCTCCTGGAAGCGGAAGCCCGCGCCGAGCGCGAGCAGGAAAGCGACGACGAAGAATCGAACGGCCGTCGCGGCGGACGCCGCCATCGCGGCCGGCATCGCCGTCACGAGCGGCAGCACGCGCGCCGCGACGAGACGGTGCAGAGCGAACCGCTGAACGGCGAGGCGATGGGCGCCGAAGAAGCGCCGCACGATGCAGCGGAAATCCCGGCAGACGACCATGCGGCGCACGAGCCGCATTTCGGCGATCAGCCGGCGCAAGCGCATTCGTCCGAGCCCGCCCCGGCCTATGATCCGCCGCCCGCGCCCGCAGCCGAAGCCGCGAACCCGCCGGTGCCGGCCGAGATCGGCACGCCGGTGGACAATCCGCGACCGGAATTCGCCCCCTCGCCGCAGGCCGAGGCAATGACCGAGTCGTTTGCGGCGGAGCAGCCGGCCGAACGCCAAGAAGAACACCAAGAAGGACGCCAAGAACCGGACTATCAAACAGACGAGCACGCCGCGACCGCCCACACGGACGAAGCCCCCGCCTACGGCGGCGACGCGGCCGCTGACGGCAACGGTCACGACGCCCATGGTCACGAGAACGGCCACGACGCCGAAGCCGGCGCGGACGAAGAGGAAGAGGTCGTCGAATCCGTCGGCGGCGCGGACGCCATGGAAGAGGTGCTGGAGCGCGCGCCGCGCTACCGCCGCCAGTACAAGATCCAGGAGGTCATCAAGCGCCGGCAGGTCATGCTGGT
>JAIESI010000097.1 GCA_019746135.1 Xanthobacteraceae bacterium | reverse complement strand
AGCCTGAAACGATACCCTCGTGTTATCGGAGATCGCGCCGCACCGAATTCCAACCACTTTCCGGACGGCACCCAGCGGACCGTTCCAGCGCGCAAACCCGGCAGGGGGCGGTTTGTCCAGCAGCGCCAGTATCCGCTTGCCGGTCGCCTTCGTGTAAATCGGCTTCTTGCCGGGCCGCGGCTTATCCTCCAAGCCCGCAAGCCCTTCGTCGGCAAAGCGATGCCGCCAATGGCTGACTATCCGGGGCTGCACGCCGACCGTCTTGGCTATCGCGCGCGTGCTGCAACCTTCCGCCGCCAGCAGAACAATTCGGGCACGCTTCAAATCACGTTGCAACGTTCGCGGCGACTGGCACCGGGCTTCCAGTTCAAGGCGCTCCTTCCGCGAAACGCAGACTTCTCTTGCCTCGGGAATCATGCGGGCAAGGCGCAATCACATGCGCACCGCTTTCAACAAGCTGGCGACGCGCGGCGAGGATGCGCTGCCAGCCGCCCGGCGTTCCCGGCTCGACGATGACCAGTGTGTCGGCGGTCGCCCGCCACAGCTGGTCCAGCACCCGCGGCCGCGCCTCCGGGGCAAGCTCGTTCAGCACATAAGCCATCGCGACCAGGTCGCGCGGCTCGCTATCGATGACGTCCCGGGCGACATCCGCGTTGCGCCAGATGCTGCGCGGCAGGTCGGCTCCCACCGCAAGCGCCTCGCCGCAGGCGCGAAAAACCGGGCTCGCCTCGACGAGCAGCGCCTCGGCGAGATCGGGCCAGCAATCGGCCGCGGCCCAAAGCGCGGTACCGGGGCCTGCCCCGACATCGAGCGCCGTCCTGGGCGTAAAATCCGGGCGGGCGGCGGCCACGGCGGCAAAGCTCGCGCGGACCGCCGCATAGGTCGCCGGCAGCCGCACCGCGAGGTAGGCGAGCGCGTCCTGTCGACTTCCGACGTGCAACGCGCCGTCGCGCCGCTCCTCACGGTAGCGCTGCGAAAGCGCCGCGGCCGTCGCCGCGAGCTCGGCCAGCGGAATGCCGTTCAGCGCACGGTCGACGGCCTCACGCAACAGGGGTGGCAATTCCATCGGGTCCTAGAATAAAACGGCGGCGTGGAAACTTCCAACGAAGCCCGAGTGCCGGCGGCCCGATCGCGATGAACGCGCATGCGACAACGCCCATCGCACTGCCCGAGCGGCCGCGCATTCTGGTGATCTCGCTGCGGCGGATCGGCGACCTGCTGCTGACCACGCCGCTGATCCGGAGCCTGCGCGGCGCCTGGCCGAAGGCAACCATCGATGTGCTGGCGCTGCCCGGTGCGGCGGAGATCGTCGACGGCAACCCGGACATCGACCGGATCGTTCGGATGCAAGGCGGGCAATCGCTGAAGCTCGCGCTGCAACTGTTCAAGCGCTACGACCTTGCCGTGTCGACCCAGACCGGCGACCGGCCGACGCTCTTTGCGATCCTCGCCGGCCGGCGGCATGCGGGTCTCGTTTCCGACGACGGCAAGCCCAGCAGCCGGATCAAGCGCGCGATGCTGCATCGCAAGTCGCCGATGACGCCGCAGATCCATCAGGTCGAGCAGCTGATGCGGCTTTGCGACGCGCTCGGCATTGCGCGGGTGCCGGAGATGGTTTGCCCGGCTGCGTCCGAGCCGCAGGAAGTTTTGCCGGGCGACCACTACGCCGTGGTCCATGCCGCACCGATGTTCCGCTACAAGCAGTGGACCGCGGAGGGTTGGCGCGCGCTGGCCGCGGGGCTGCGCCAGCGCGGCCTTGACGTCGTCGCGATCAGCGGACCGGGCGCGGAGGAACTCCGGTATCTCGATGCAGTGTGGCAAGGCACCGTCCCACTCTATCAGCTCTCATGGTCGCAGAACACCGCGCTGCTCAAGCGCGCGCGCGTCTATGTCGGGCCCGACACCTCGGTGAGCCATCTCGCTGCCGCGACCGGCTGCCCGACGGTGACGCTGTTCGGGCCGATGGACCCGCGCGTCTGGGGACCGTGGCCGGCTGGCGGCATGACCGAGCCGTGGGCCGCAAGCGGCGCGATCCAGAATCGCGGCAATGTGTGGATCGTGCAGAATCCGCTGCCGTGCCTGCCTTGCACCTTCGAGGGCTGCGAGCGGCACATCGACAGCGCGAGCGTCTGTCTCGAAGAGCTTGCCGCCGAGCAGGTGCTGGCGGCGGTCGATCAGGCGCTCGCGAAGACGCCGCCGCGCGCTGCCGTGGCTTGACCCGTTCCACCGGCCGCTTCAATGTCCGCCCCGATGTCCCCGCCCTTCGACCTCGGCCCGCGGCCGCACCTGGGTTACACCCAAAGCAAAATCGACCGCGTCGCCGAGCGGCGCCTCGACAAGGATTGGCTTGCCGGGCGGTTGACCGACGCTGGCACGCGGGCGTTTGTGATCGGCGGCGAACTCATCGTGCTCAAGGCCGGCAGCGGCGTGAACGACCCGCTGTTCACGCCGGAGCAGGCGCGGACGCTAGCCCCGCTCGCGGAGACGGTGTTCCTGGGCCTGTTCGACGGCGAGCCGCGCTTCGGCATCGGCATTGCGCAGGCCAGCGCCGAAGCGCTGAAAACGCGCAACGATCTGGTGGTGACCGACCTGCGCTCGATCGCCATTCAGGGCCTGGTCGCGCCCGAGCACCTGCCGCCGCTCGCCGAAGCCAAGGCCATGCTGCACTGGCACGCGCGCCACCGCTTCTGCTCGAACTGCGGCGCGCCAACCGACCTGGTCGAAGCCGGCTGGAAGCGCGCCTGCCCCGCCTGCAAAGGCGAGCATTTTCCGCGCACCGATCCGGTGGTGATCATGCTCACGGTGAACGGGGATAAGGGCCTGCTCGGCCGTTCCGGCCGCTTTGCTGCCACGATGTGGTCGTGTCTTGCTGGCTTCGTGGAACCCGGCGAAGCGATCGAGGATGCCGTGCGGCGCGAAACGCTCGAAGAGGCCGGCGTCAAGTGCGGACGCGTGAAGTATCTCTACTCGCAGCCGTGGCCGTTCCCGATGTCGCTGATGATCGGCGCCCACGCCGAGGCACTGAACGACGACCTCACCATGGACCAGAACGAGCTCGTGGGGCTGCGCTGGTTCAGCAAGGATGAGTGCGCGGCGATGCTGATGCGCAAGCATCCGGAAGGCCTCACCTGCCCGCCGCCGGTCGCCATCGCCCACCACATCATCCGAAGCTGGGTCGAAAGCGATGGCCCCATCTTCTAGCCCGCCCGCCGTCCTGTGCGTCGGCATCGCCGTGCAGGACATCGTGTTCCGCGTGGCCCAGTTTCCGCCGCCGGGCGGCAAGTGCATGACCAACGAATTCGCGGTCATCGCCGGCGGCTGCGCGGTGAACGCCGCGATCGCTGTGGCGCGGCTCGGCGGCAAGGCATCCTATGCCGGCCCGCTCGGCCATCCGGGCGACACCATCAGCAATCAGCTGATCGATCAGTTGACCCGCGAAGGCGTCGGCACGATCGGCGTGGTGCGGGTGCCCGAGGCGACCGCGCCGGTGTCCGGCATCATGGTCGACGGCACGGGTGAGCGCATGATCGCGACCTATCGCGACAAGCGGATCGAGAGTGCGCGGATCGCCGATCCCGACCGGCTGGTCGCTGGCATATCGGTGCTGCTCGCCGACAACCGCTTTCCGCATCTGGTGCGGCCGGTCTGCGAGGCGGCGCGGCGGCGCGGCATCCCGGTGGTGCTCGACGCCGACCGGCCGACGGTCGAGGACGACCCGCTGTTCCTCATCCCGACGCATGTGGTGTTCTCGTCGGAGTGCCTGCGCGCCACGACCGGCCAGCAGGATCTCGCGGCAGGACTCTTGCGGATGACGGCGCACAGCAATGCGTTTCTCGCGGTCAGCGACGGGTCCGGCCCGATCCGCTACATCGCGCGCGGCGCGGTCCGGACCATGCCGGTGTTCAAGGTCGATGCCGTCGACACGCTGGCCGCGGGCGACGTGTTCCATGCCGCGATGGCGCTGGCGCTTGCGGAAGGCCACGATGAATTGACCGCCATGCGGTTCGGGTCCGCGGCGGCGGCCATCAAATGCTCCCGCTTCGGCGGCAGCATGGGCGCGCCCAAGCGCGCCGAGGTCGACGCGCTGATGGCGCAGACCGTCTAGCCATTTTCAGGTTTGAGCATGATCCTTTCCGAAAACCGCTTCACACTTTTCGGGATCATGCTCGGCTATTTCCGCTGCACCGAAGGACACGGCGCGCCGCAGGGCGCACAGGCGCCGGCGAAATCCTCCGGCGACATCGGCCGGCCGCTCGACGGCGAGGTCAGATGATCGGCCAGCACCGCGGTGATGCCGAGCAGAAACACGATGGCATAGACCAGGCGCACAGGCTTACTCGCGTGACAGGCCGAACAGCGGCCGGAGCTTGATGCCGATGAAGCAGCCGGGGAGCGCTGCGGCAAACCACACCCAGCCGTGCAGCGAGCCCGAGGCGATGCCACCGACGAAGGCGCCGATGTTGCAGCCGAAGCCGAGCCGCGCGCCCCAGCCCATCAGCAGCCCGCCGATCGCGGCCGCGGCGAGCGATTTGAAGGGCGGCCAGGCATTGCGCGCGAACGGCGCAGAGGCTGCAGCCGCGGCCATCGCGCCGAAGATCATGCCCAAATCCGTAAGGCTCGAGGTGTCGCTGAGGATCGAATCCCCCAGCGCCCGTTTCGGCCCCGGCCACTGCCAGAATTCCGCGCCGGAGAAATCGAAGCCCGCGAGGGCGGCGAGCTTGGCGCCCCAGACCGTGAAGCCGAAGGTCACGCTCCAGGGGTGATGGCCCGCGGCAAACACGCCGATCGAAAGGAGCCCGATCAGCACCGCGCCGATGACGATCCGGCGCGACGGCGCAAATGACGCGCCGCGGCGGCGGGCGATGGCGATGCCGGCGAAGGCCGCGGCGGCGAGGCTTGCCCAGGTGACGATGAGACCACCCCAAGCGCCGAGATAATCCGCAGCGAGGATCGGGTCGACGCCGCCGAGCCGCAGAAAGGCCGGCAGATGCAGGCTGCCGATGACGCTGCCGGCGATGAAGAAGGCGAGCGTGATGATCATGCGGCCCGAGCCGCCACCGACGGTGTATAGCGTGCCGGAGCCGCAACCATTGGCGAGTTGCATGCCGATGCCGAACACGAACGCGCCGATGATCAGCGACGGCCCGAGCGGCGCGATCGCACCGCCAAAGCCCGGCACCAGCCTGGCGACCGGAATGATCGCGGTGGCAGCGATGGCGATCAGCAGCAACCCGCCGAGGAATCCGTCGGCCTGGCCCCGCACGATCAATCGCCGCCACGACGCGGTGAAGCTGAACTCGGCCTTGAGGAACACGGCGCCCAGCGCAAAGCCGAGCACGACGAGGGCCGCGGCCGCTGGCTGGCCGTCGATCAGCACCAGCGCGATCAGCACGGCCGCAGCCAGCACCGAGGCGATCAGAAACGGCCAATCAAGACGCGGCAGGCGCGCCGCTGCGCCGGCTTCGGTGGCAAGTGTGCTCATGATCTTTGCCTTGCAGGAAACCCCGAAAACCGCTTCACCCGTTTCGGGATCATGCTCTAGGAGCCGAAGCCGAGCGCCTTCTTCACGTCATCCCAGCGGGTGCGCGAGGAGGCAACCGGGCGGCGCGCGTCGGCGGTCCATTCGACCATCGAGCCGTCATAGAGCCGCACGTCGGGACGGCCCAGCATGACCGACAGCACGAACCAGTTGGTCGCGGCCCAGTGGCCGGTGTTGCAGTAGGAGACGACCGGCCCCTCCGAGAGCTTCGCAGCGATGTCGGCAAGCTCGGCCTTGGAGCGAAGCTTGTTGGTCGCGGGATCGTAGAACGTCGCGCTGTCGAGATTGATCGCACCGGGGATATGGCCATAGGCCTTGGCCGCCGGCGCCTTCTGGCGGCCCTCGAAGAAGCTCGCGGGCCGCCCGTCGAGCAACGTCGCATTGACGGCGTTGCGCTCGACCGCCTCGATCTCGGCGAGCAGCGAATTGTCCGGCTTGGCCGAGAAGATTTTCGGCGAGGGCGGGTTGGTGCCGGACTCGACCGGCAGCGCCGCCGCCTGCCAGGCGGCGAAGCCGCCGTCGAGGATCGACACCGCCGGGTGCCCCGCGGCCTTCAGCGTCCAGTAGACGCGCGCGGCCGAGCCGAAGTCGGTGGCGCTGACGCCCGCCGGAACGATCACCACATGGTTGTCCTCGTCGATGCCGGTCTCGCCGATCAGCTTCTCGAGCTGCGCCACGGTCGGCAGCATGAACGGCACGCCGTTGCGCGTCACGCGCCAGCCGGCCTTGTCGTAGTCGCTGTGCACCGCATCCGGAATGTGCGCCTTGAGATACGCCTCCGTGCCGCCACCATCGATCGCGGAACGGATATCGAGCACCACCACGTCCGGACTGGAGCGGTTCTCGTTCAGCCATTGCGGCGTCACCAGCGGCTCGATCGTTGCGCCGAGCGCCGGGAGCGACACCAGCGCGGCGAAAGCCACGACCGCGGCCACGAAGGCGCGGCGCGGCAGCGAAGCGGCAACGGCGGACATGACGAACTCCTGAAGTGGGCCCGGGTTCCAACGGCCAGGAAGCGGCAGGAAATTTGGCCCTTGAAATAGAATATTTTACTATATAAAGACAGTAGAAGCCGATAAAAAGAAAATATTTTCTATGATAGCGTGTCGCAATGAAAAGATGTCCTAAACCCCTGAGGTTTTGCAGCATGGATGCCATCGACCGGAAAATCCTCGCCGTGGTCCAGGAGGACGCCTCGCTCTCGGTCGCCGAAATCGGCACCCGCGTGGGACTGTCCTCGACGCCATGCTGGAAGCGGATCCAGCGGCTCGAGGCCGACGGCGTCATCACCAAGCGTGTCGCGCTGATTGACCCGACAAAAATCGGGCTCGGCATCACCGTGTTCGTCTCGGTCGAGACCGGCGACCACTCGCAGGAATGGCTCGCGCGCTTCGCCGAAACGGTCGGCGCGATGCCCGAGGTGATGGAATTCTACCGGATGGCCGGCGACGTCGACTACATGCTGCGCGTCGTCGTACCCGACATCGCGGGCTACGACACGTTCTACAAGAAGCTGATCGCGACGGTGCCGCTGAAGAACGTGACGTCGCGATTTGCGATGGAGAAGATCAAGTCGACGACGTCGCTGCCGATCCCGGCTTCAGCAAATTGACTGGACGCCTTCACGCAGCACGCAGGTCGACTGCCGGGGACGCATGAAGAGCTTGTCCTTCAGCGTCAGGGTGCCGCTGATGACGTAGCCGATGGTCGGCGTGTAGGCGTACTCGACCTCGCTCCAGATCAGCGAACCATTGTCGGCGGTGAGTGCCGCCGGTAGCGTCACCGTGGAGCCGATTGCCCGTGCGGTGCCGTTCTTGGTGTCGCTCCAGCTCACGGTCGCCGTGCCGTCGGCAATCTTGACGCTCGACACCGTGATCTTGAGGTTGGAATCCGGGAACGGCGCCATCACGGCTGTCGCTGCGTTCAGCGCGTTGGTGATATAGCTGTTGCCAACGTTCGACGTCTGCGACACCAGGTCGGCGACGGTGCGGGTCGTCATCGTCATCTTGCGCTGGGCGCTGATGCCCTGCGAGATTTCCACCACCCCGAGATAAAGCGTCAGCATCAGCGGCAGCAGCATCGCGAACTCGACCGCCGAGACGCCGCGCTGATCGCCGGCAAAGGCCGCCAGACGCTGCTTGTAGAATTCCATGAACGAACGGGCGCGACGCGCGATCGAATTCATGACTCGTTCTGATTGATACATCAGCCGCACGACGACGATGTCCCGTTGTAGGGTTCGTTACAGAACGCGACGGTCGCCATCAGGAGACGCTTGTTTCCTGCGGTATCCGACAAATTGAGGCCCAGCAGCGACACATAGACCGGCCACTGATACATCAGCCGCACGACGACGATTTCGCCGGGGCCGCCCGGCTGGTAGCCGAAATTCGCGGTCTGCAGGTTGCCGTTGCTGTCAACCGGCTTCGACACGTTGGCACTGGCGAACGACGGATAGCTCTTTACGTCGACGTAGAGGCCGGCGGAGCAATCGAACAGCGCGTAGACCTTGCCACAGACCGCCTGCTTGAACCTGGCCTGGTCATAGCCCTGCGTTTGCGCCTGTCCGGTCATGATCAGCCGCGCGCTGTCGGCGGCGGCCGTTTCCAGCGCCTGTCCCGCGAAGAACACGAACGCGGTTTCCATGATGGCGAACACCAGCGCCAGAAATGGCGCGGCGACCAGCGCGAATTCAACCGCCGCCGCCCCCTCCTGGCGCCGCGCGAAGCGACGCAGCACCGCGCTGCCGCGCAGTCGGGCCGCCATGCCGACGAAGGATGCGATTTTGCAATGGACCATGGGACGCGCCTCGACGGATCGTTCGCGGCCCACTATTAGCAAACAGGCGTTGTTCAATTGTTTCTGCAGTCGCGGGCCGCTGGCATCGGCCGTTCATGTTTTGATAACTAAACCGGCGCTTCGCAGCAAAACACGCCCGGCGCTGATTTGGCCGGCAGGTCGTACGAAGTGCTGATCGAAACCAACCTCTGTTCCATTGGCAGCTATTTCTGCTGGGCGCCGCCGCCCTGGGCCTGTTGGCCGAACGTGCTGAGCTGATTGAGATTGGTCGTGAAGTAGGTCGGCGTGTCGCCGATCGTGATCCGGCGCTCGCAATTCGGCATGCAGCTATAGGTCTCGCGATCGACGCCGCGATAGACGATGACGACTCGGTCCGCGGGCCCGACCACCTGGATCTGGCGGTTGAACAGGGTCGTACCGCTGCGGTCGACCGCGATGAGGTTGGTGGCCCCGTAGCTCTTCGCGGTGATCACGGCGATGCCGCTCGGCTGCACGACCGCATCGGCAATCAGCGGGTTGCCGACGACCAGCGTCGCCGTGCGCTCCGGCAGCTTCACGGTTTTCGCCTGGTCGACATGAACGATCACCGTCTCGCCGGTCGCCGACACCGGCACGGGATCAGCGGCCAAGGCCGCTGGTGCGGCAAGGACGGCAGACACAAGAGCGAGGAAAGGGCCGGGCCAACGGCTCCGGCGGAACGCGAACGCCGTCATCGAACTCTCCGCACGCATCACACTCCGTCAGCCAACTCTCACACGGCCGCACGGCACCACATACAAGTCGAGTTGAACGCAAAATGGTGAATGAAGTCGAAATCGCAGGTCTTGCGAGCGGGGCTCCCAAACGCCCGCCAGCATGCGGACAATCGAGCGCGCGCGTCGGTCGTCGGCTGTTTCGCCAAATCTGCTCCAAGTTTTAAGTAGTAATCCAACAGCTTCGAAATATTTGGAAGCTAACTTCGATCGTATTCGACAATTATACTTTGGCACTTCAGCTACATCCATTGTTAACCACGTTGCTAATCCACGGCAACGCCGGGTATTTCTTGGACCGGATTAACTCTGCCGCAACGCACGGCTGCTAGCTTTTCGCATGGCTTGGATCGGCCGGAAGACAACGGTCGCTGGCCAGCTCAGACAGCCACGTGTGGATCCGAAGGAGCTACCAAATGACGAACCTGGTTTCGCGTTTCGTGAAGGACGAGTCCGGTGCGACCGCCATTGAATATGGTCTGATCGCCGCGGGCATCTCGGTTGCCATCATCGCCATCGTGAACGGCATTGGCGACAAGTTGAAGGGGACGTTTACGTCGGTCTCGACCCAGCTGAGACCTTAAAGCCGGGCGCGTGGGCGCGCGGCGGTCGCTTGAAACTCACCTCCGATGCGGCATTCGTCGCACCGGAGGTGAATCATTTTTGCGGCATGTGCTTCGCTTTTGCATCAAACACGCACAAGACTCCCGTAAATTGTCGCTAAAATTGCGCTGACAATCATGCCAAAAGCGAGAGGTCGCTCTTACGCTAAATTCAAATCTGGCTCTTAGAAATGTAGCTCGCCGGTCAAAACGCCGGCGCATGCTCAGCCAGGAGATCCACGCTCATGTCCCTACTCTCTCGTTTCCTTCGCGATGAATCCGGCGCGACCGCCATCGAGTACGGTCTCATTGCCGCCGGCATCTCCGTCGCCATCATTGCCATCGTGAACGGTATTGGCGACAAGTTGAGCGCCACGTTTACGTCGGTCTCGACCCAGCTGAGACCTTGAAGCCGGGCGCGCCGGCGCGCGGCGGTCGCTTGAAACTCACCTCCGATGCGGCTTTTTCCGCGCCGGAGGTGAATTACTTTTGACGAGCCGCGATAACCAAACCGCAACACTGGGCGATTAGGTTGACATCCATGCTGACAGACGCGGCCCGCATCCTGCTGTTTCCGGCCTTGATGGCGTTCGCCGCGTCGAGCGATTTCTTCACGATGACCATTTCCAACCGCGTGGCCGTCGCTCTGGTCGCCGGCTTCTTCGCACTCGCGCTCTACAGCGGCATGAGCCCGCAAGCAATGATGTGGCACGCCGGTGCGGCTCTGACCGTGCTCGCCGTGACGTTCGTGTTCTTCGCGCGCGGCTGGATCGGTGGCGGTGACGCAAAGCTTGCCGCAGCCACGGCGCTCTGGCTCGGCTTCGACCACCTGATGGCCTATCTGCTCTACGCGTCGATCCTGGGTGGTGTTCTAACACTGGCGTTGATCCGCTTCAGGCTAATGCCGCTTCCGACGGCGCTCGCCGAGCAGGACTGGGTGAAGCGCCTGCACAACGCCGGCGGCGGCGTGCCCTATGGTATCGCGCTCGCGGCTGCGGCGCTGCTGGTCTATCCCGACACGCCCTGGATGCGGGGCGGCTAGCATCCCGGCCCCGAAGTTCGCACGACAGTACAGCGCGCAGCTTTTGCGAACTTCTGCACTGCGACACCCACGCCGGTTTGCTCCTCAACTCCAGTTCGTATTGAAACGCACGCATGCCTCTGCGCGGCTGCGGCTTTTTCATTCAACACATTTTTAACCGCATTTAGAGACGCTCCGTTAACCACGAATTGACGTTTCGCTGTTGAAATGCACGAGGGTTCGGCTCCGGCACCACGGGGCCTCATTCGCTGAGTGAAAGACGGCCCGTATCGCCGTTCAGTCCCGTAACAGAGTGAGTGAAGCGTTATGAAAGCCGCGCGTATTCTGGTGCTTGGCATCGCGCTTGCCGCAGGCGGTGCGGCCGCGTTCCTCGTCAGCAGCGACGAAGAGAAGAAGCCCGAGGCGCCTCCGGTCGTCGTCCAGCAGCTTCCGACCGTCGAGGTGCTGATCGCCAAGAGCGATATCGGCATGGGCGTTGCGGTCCCGGCCGGCAGTTTCACCTGGCAGGCCTGGCCCGAGGCGACCACTGGCGACTCCTACGTCACCCGGAAGTCCCGGCCGAATGCCATCGAGGAGTTCGCCGGCGCGATCACGCGCGCGCCGTTCACGGCGGGCGAGCCGATCCGCGAAGCCAAGCTGATCAAGGCCAACGGCGCCGCGGGCTTCATGGCCGCGATCCTGCCGTCCGGCATGCGCGCGGTCTCCACCGAGATTTCCCCGGAAACCGGCGCCGGCGGCTTCATCCTGCCGAACGACCGCGTCGACGTGATCCTGTCGCGGCGCGCCAGGGAGGGCGACCGAGCCGGCGGCGCGTCGCCGACCAGCGAGACCATCCTCAGCAATGTGCGCGTCCTCGCCATCGACCAGACCGTCGAGGAGAAGAACGGCCAGCGCGTCGTCGTTGGCAAGACCGCGACACTGGAGATGTCGCCGCGGCAGGCCGAAACGCTCGCGCAGTCGCGGCAGCAAGGCTCGCTGTCGCTCGCGCTCCGCAGCCTGCTCGACGCCAGCAAGACCGAGGAAGAGCGGGACGACCGCGGCAGGGCCGAGATCAACACCGTCCGGTATGGCGTGAGCGCCAACCGTTAGGGCTTCAGAGGAGCAGGTTCATGACCCAAGCGACGCTCATTCGCACCGCAACGCTGGCGGCGCTGGTCGTCATGACATTGCTCGGCTCGGGCGCGCCGGTCGCCGCTGCAGATCCCGGACCGCGGGCCGGCGCCCGGATCGCTTCTCCGACCGTGCAAATCCACGGCGACAGAGCCGCTCAATTCCTGCCGCTCGGGGTCGGCAAGAGCATCGTCGTCGACATCCCCGGCGACATCAAGGACGTGCTGGTGGCCGATCCCAAGATTGCCAACGCCGTCGTGCGCACGTCGCGCCGCGCCTACATCATCGGCGTCGCGATCGGACAAACCAATGTCTACTTCTTCGACAGCGAAGGCCGTCAACTGATGGGCTTCGACATCGCCGTCACACGCGACCTCAACGGCATCCGCGCGGCGCTGCGCCGTGCGCTGCCGGGCTCCGATATCGATGTCGAAGGTCTCGCCGACGGCATCGTGCTCACCGGCTCGGTCGCGAGCCCGACCGAAGCGCAGCAGGCCTTTGACCTCGCCGCGCGCCTGGCCGGCGACGGCAACAAGGTGGTCAACGGCATCTCGGTGCGCGGCCGCGACCAAGTGATGCTCAAGGTCACCGTCGCCGAGGTCCAACGCGACGTCATCAAGCAACTCGGTATCGATCTGAGCGGCACGCTGAACAGCGGCCAGGCGGTGGTGAATTTCGCCAACCTCAATCCGTTCCCGGCGTTTGGCCAGGCACTGAACAGCAGCGGCATCACTGCAAGCTACCGCGGGGTCACCGCCACGCTGCGTGCGATGGAGCGCGCCGGCGTCATCCGGACGCTCGCCGAGCCGAATCTGACCGCGATTTCCGGGGAGACGGCGAACTTCCTGGCCGGCGGCGAGTTTCCGATCCCGGCAGGTTTCACCTGCGATCCCAACACGCGGAACTGCCAAACCCAGATCCAGTTCAAGAAGTTCGGCGTCGGTCTCACCTTTACGCCGGTGGTGATGTCGGAAGGCCGGATCAGCCTCAAGGTGATGACAGAGGTGTCGGAGTTGTCCAACGACAATGCGCTGACGCTCACACAGCAGGTCAGCGCGACCGAACGGTCCACCCAGACCATTCCGTCGATCAAGACCCGGCGCGCCGAGACCACCGTGGAGATTCCGTCGGGTGGTTCGCTGGCGATGGCCGGCATGATTCAGGAGCAGACCAAGCAGCAGCTGAACGGCTTGCCCGGGCTGATGAACGTCCCGGTGCTCGGCGCCCTGTTCAAGAGCCGCGACTACGTCAATCGCCAGACCGAGCTGATGGTCATGGTTACGCCCTACGTCGTCCGCGCCGTCGCGCAGAAGGATCTGTCGAAGCCCGATGACGGTTATGCCGACTCGTCAGACGCCTCCGGCACGCTGCTCGGACGTTTCAACCGGCTCTACGGCGTCCCAGGGCAGGCCGATCCCCGCACGCCCGCCACCTATCGCGGCAATGTCGGCTTCTTCCTGGACTGAAACAGGCGACGAGGAACGATCGATGAACCGTCTCGCACTCACCGTCGCCGGGCACCGAGTCGCCAGGCTCTGCCGGCAAAGCCTGCTGATCGCGGGCCTCGCTGCGGCGCTGGCCGGCTGCAAAACCACGGCCAGCGACACCACCGGCGGCATTCCGATCGACTATCGCGACCGTCATCCGATCGCGATCAAGGAAGGCAAGAAGACACTCACGCTGTTCGTCGGTGCCGGCCGCGGCGGGCTTTCTCCGGCGCAGCGCGCCGAGGTGCTTGCGTTCGCCCAGAACTGGAAACGCGACGCAAGCGGCGGCGTCACCATCGACCGGCCGGTCGGCGGCCCCAACCAGCGTGCGATCAGCGACACGCTCAAGGAGACGCTGTCGATCATCGTGCAGGCCGGCGTGCCCAACAGCGGCATCGGCGTGCAGCCCTATCACGCTGGCGGCGACAACATCGCGCCGTTGCGGCTCACCTATCCGCTGGTGGTCGCGAAGGCCGGCCCCTGCGGCCTCTGGCCCGACGATCTCGGCCCGAGCAACGATCCGAAGCACTTCGAGAACCGGCAGTACTACAACTTCGGCTGCGCATCGCAACGCAACCTCGCCGCCATGGTCGCAGACCCCCACGACCTCGTGCAGCCGCGCGCCGAAACGCCGCCTTGGACCGCCAAGCGCACCTTCGGCACCGAAAAATGGCGCAAGGGTGAGAGCCCGGCCACCATCTACGCAGACTCCAACAAGGGCGCGATCAGCGATCTGGGCAAATGATCCGAACTGCACTCCAAACCGCAACACCCGAACCGGAGGAGGCGACGCCGCACGCGCCGCCGCGCGACGAGCACATCGCGCCCGCGCCGCGCGTTTCGGTTCAGGCCTTCTGCGAGACGATGGAGACCGCGGCGGCCATCCAGTCGGCCGGCGAGGACCGCCGTCTCGGCAAGGCCCATGTGAAGATCCAGATGGGCGGCATCTCCGCAGCCATCGAGGCCTATCGTGGCTCGCCGACGCCCAACGTCATCATGCTCGAGTCGGAAGGCCGCGGCGATACCATCCTCGGTGGCCTCGACACGCTGGCCGAGTTCTGCGACGCCGGAACGCGCGTCATCGTCGTCGGCCGCACCAACGACGTGACGCTTTATCGCGAGCTGGTGCGGCGCGGCGTCAGCGACTACCTGATCTCTCCGGTCCTCACGCTCGACGTGGTGCGCTCGATCTGCGGGCTGTTCTCGGCGCCGGACGCCAAGCCGGTCGGCCGGATCATCGCCGTGGTCGGCGCCAAAGGCGGCGTCGGTGCCTCGACCGTGGCGCACAACATCGCCTGGGCGGTGGCCAAGGACCTTGCGCTCGATTCCGTCGTCACCGACCTCGATCTCGCGTTCGGCACCGCGGGCCTCGACTACAACCAGGATCCGCCGCAGGGCATCGCCGATGCGGTGTTCTCGCCGGACCGCATCGACACCGCCTTCGTCGATCGGCTGCTGTCGAAATGCGCGGATCACCTGAGCCTGCTGGCGGCGCCCGCAACGCTCGAGCGCGCCTACGATTTCGGCACGGAGGCCTTCGACGGCATCTTCGATGCGCTGCGCGCGACCATGCCCTGCGTGATGCTGGATGTGCCGCATCAGTGGAACGGCTGGACCCAGCGCACGCTGGTGAGCGCCGACGACATTCTGATCGTCGCGGAGCCGGATCTCGCCAACCTGCGCAACGCCAAGAACCTGTTCGACTATCTGCGGACCGCACGGCTCAACGACCACCGGCCGTTCTACTGCCTCAACCGGGTCAACCTGCCGAAGCGGCCGGAGATCAAGCCGGCCGAGTTCGCCAAGACGCTGGAAGCCGATCCGGTGGCCATCATCCCCTTCGATGCGCAACTGTTCGGCACCGCGGCCAACAACGGTCAGATGATCGCCGAGGTGTCGGCCAAGCACAAAAACGCGGAAATATTTCTGCAGCTTGCCCAGCTGCTGACCGGACGCTCCGAGGTGAAAAAGGGCAAGTCTGGCCTGCTGCCGCCGCTGCTCGGCAAACTGCTGAAGAGATGAAGTCGAGGTAACAGGACGTGTTCGGTAAGCGTGCCACCACCGATGCCCGGCCGGCGCCGGCCGCCCCGGCTGCTCCCGCGCCGCGGCCTGCGGCTGCTCCCGCACCGGGCCCGGCCGCGG
>JAIESI010000202.1 GCA_019746135.1 Xanthobacteraceae bacterium | reverse complement strand
GTGCGCTGCCATGCCGTAGAAGAGCTTCCGCCGCCAAGCCGCCTCTTGACCTTCCTCATACAAGGGTGGGCCAAGGCCCGCAGCAGCGCGTTCACGCGCGTCTTCCGCCTTCGCGCTGCGCGCTTCGGCGGACAAGCCGCGGCTTTGCCCACCCTATTCCCCCATCGCCCGCAGAAACGCCACCAGCGCCGACTTGTCATAACCGTTGAGGTGCAGCGGCCGGATCAACGGCGACAGGTTGGGATTGGGGATGCCGCCGGCGCTGTAGAACTCCACCACCTCCTCCAGCGTGGCAAGGCTGCCGTCATGCATGTAGGGCGGCGTGCTGTTGCGCAGCGGCGGCGTGCGGAACGCACCCCAGTCGGGCTGACGCCGCGTCAGCTCAAAGCGTCCCGCATCGGGCGCGGCATAGCGTCCGCCCACGCCGATGTTGTGATACTGGAAATCCGAGAACAGCGGCCGCCGGTATTTGCGGCCGTCGGCCTGCGGCGGAAACGGCCGGTGACAGACGCCGCACGGCGCCTTGCGGCTGAAGATCTCGTAGCCGTCGAGCTCCAGCGTCGTCAGGCACGATGCATCGTTGCTCGTCAGCAGGCGGTCGACGCGGCTCTCGCGCGACACCAGCGTCCGCTGGAATGCGGCGATCGCCTGCGCCATGCCGTCCGGCGTCGGCCAGTTGCCGAGCGCCTCGCGGAACTGATGCACGTACCGTTCATCCGCATTGAGCCGCTGCGCGGCATGCTCGACGCCAATGCCCATCTCGCCGCTCGCAAACGGTCCGAACACCTGCTGCTCGAGCGCATGGAATTTGCCGTCCCACATCAGGCTTGGGCGAAGGCCGACATCGAGCAGCGAGGGTGCGTTCCGCCGTCCCGGCTTGCCGTTATCGGAGAGGCTGACACGCCGCGGGTCGGCGAAGCCGTAGCGCGGATCATGGCAGCTCGCGCAGGCGGTGCGGCCGGTCGCGGACATCCGCGTGTCGAAGAAGAGCCGCTCGCCGAGCGCCACAAGCTGCTCGTCGGGCCGCCAGCCGATTTCGAAGCTGCGGGTGCCCGGCGCAAAATGCGGAACCGGAACGCCGCTGGCGCGGCCGACAGGGTCGCCCGCAGCGGTCCGGTGTTCGAATACTCCGATCCAAAGGAGGAGGACGGCGCCGAACGCGCCCGCCGCCCACACGCCACGGAGCATATAGGTCCCTCCAACCTATACGCCGCATCTGCCGTGGAGATTACCCCGGCCGGCCGCTATTAACCATATAGAGGTTTGAAAATATTCAGAGATTACCGCCGCAAGCGAGTGCGGGATGTTTCAAACCGGCACAGCCGGCGCAGTCATTCCGCCGCCTGCCGGCCCGGCTTCGGCACGCCGTAGCCGCTCATCGCCTTGTCGACCAGCGCATTGAACTCCGCCCACGGCGTTTCGCGATACGAATGATTGCGGATGATGAACGAGGCGCCGGCATAGAACTTCTCGTATTGCAGATGCCTCCCGGCGAACTCCGAGCCGGTCATGTCCCAGGCCAGCTTGAACAGCTTCATGCGGGTGATCGAGTCCGCCTGCGGCGTCTGCCAGTAGGTGTCGAACTGCCTGGCAAGCTGCGGATCGTCCAGCACCGAGATGTCCGCCGGCATCTGGAACACGCCGCCGCCGCACAGCGTGCGCAGCTCATCGATGAAGCGGCTGTAGTTCTGCGTGCACCACTCCAGCCCCGCATACATGAAGCGGCGGTTGAAGCAGACATAGCCCTCGGGCCAGCTCTCGAACGCGTTGATCTGGCCGTTGATCAGCCCGCCTATCGTGGACTCGATCGCCGCCATCTCGCCGAGCTTCTCGCGCACCGCCGGCACCTGGTCGGCGCCGGTGGCGTTGGCGATCCGACTGCACAGCCCGAGCATCAGCCGCATCTTCGACCAGTAGCGCACGTTGGACTGATGGTTGCCGAAGCAGTGGCTCGGCGTCTTGATGTAGATGTCGCGCGAAAGCAGCGCGTCGTCGTGCACGAACACCTTTTCCCACGGCACCTTGACGTTGTCGCACATCAGCATGCTGTCGCTTTCGTCGTAGCGCCAGGCCAATGGCGAATCGAACTCGGAGGTGAGCCCTGCGGCCGCGGGCTTCCTCGACCACAGCGTCAGGCCTTGGGCATTGCACGGGATCGCGCAGGTGATCGACTCCTTGGCCTGATCCGGCGCAAGCGGGATGACGTTGCCGATCCAGATCTCGTTGGCATAGAGCGCGCCGGTCGCGAGCATCTTCATGCCGGAGATGACGACGCCGTCGTCGTCCTCGCGCACCACGCGCAGCGTCGGCACCGGGATGTTCTTCTTGTGATAGAATTCCGGATTGCGCGCCGCCTGCGGCGGCACCACCGCATAGACCACGTAGGTGTCGTTGTCGCGGATCGAGCGGTAGTATTTCTCGAGATTGTCCGCGTAGGCGTGCGGCGCGGGCAAAGCCTGCGGGTTCAGCGACATGCCGGTGACGAACGACGCCACGTGATCGGGCGAGCGGCCGAACATGCCATAGGTGAACTCGGCGATCGTGCGATGCCCCTCCATCCGGCGCTGCAGGTCCTCGCGGGTTTTCGGCCGCAGGAAATAGATCGAATGGCGCGCTCCGCCCTCCTCGTAGGTCATGACCTCGCGGTTCGCCGGATCGGCCTTGAGGTCGTAGATGCCGGCGACGGTCTTGGCCGCTTCACGGAACGCCGGGTGGCGGGTGACGTCGTCGATGCGCTCGCCACCGACATAGACCACGCGGCCGTCGCGCAGCGATTCGAGATGCTCCTTACCGGTACGCAACATGGCCCTCTCCTTTCAGATGTCGATCGCGTGCGCGCGGCCCGAGCCGCCCGGCTGCCGGTCGATCCAGTCCAACGCCGCCCGCGTATTGCGGATGAACCGGGCGTTGAAGCTCGCCAACGCGCGGTACTCTTCCCGCCCCACCCCCTCGAACAGCCGGTCATTGACCGCGGAAATGAACGCAAAGGCCTGCAGCAGCTTCTTGCGCCCCGCGGGCGTCAGCTTCACGAGAACGCCCCGGCGGTCCTTCGGGTTCACCGCCTTGCGGACGAAGCCGCCGGCCACGAGCTTGCCGACGATGCCGGTGACATGCGGCCCGGTGACCTCGAGATAGTCGGCCAGCGCGCCGATCGACACCCCCGCCGCGCCCTGCAGGTGCAGCACCGACATCAGCATGGTGTATTGCGTGCCGCTGACGCCGATCCGCTCGGCGATACATTCGCGGACGGCGGCAAGCCGCGCCTGGCCGATCAGCATGCGATGGATGAGGCGGCGGAACTCGCGGTCGGAGCCGTCGATCAGGATCTCGGGACGGGTGACGCTGAGCGGCAGCGCCTCGGCCGCAGCTTGATCCGGCGCCGGCACGGGCCGCTTGAACCGCAACACCGCCATGGCAAGGCTCCAAACTGCATCATAGAGTTACCTAACTGACTGAGGTGGTCAACCGGCCGGAATGGCGTATTTCCTGCATTCTTGCCCTGCCGTTTCCGGCAATTGCTTTCCGCCGCGGGGCCGCTACCGTCGCATCGGAACGCCGCAACGAACCGAAGACCACGTCCATGACCGACTCGCTGGGTTTCCGCAAAAAGTTCGCCGTGATCGCACCGTCGACCAACACCTCGGTGCAGCCGGAGTTCGACGCGATGGCGCCGCGCGGCGTCACCAACCACTTCGGCCGCATCTCCATCCCCAACGACCCGATCCACAACGACGACGACTTCAACCAGCTCATGGAGAACATCCGCAACTCGATGATGGAGACGGTCGACCGGGTGATGACCTGCGAGCCCGACTATCTGGTCATGGGCATGTCGTCGGAGACGTTCTGGGACGGCCTCGAAGGCAGCCAGAAGCTGCAGCAGCGGGTCGAGCAGCGCTCGGGCGTCAAGGTCTGCATGGGCTCGGATGCCTCGCAGCAGGCCTTGAAGCTCTACGGCGCCAGGCGGCTGGGCGTCATCACCCCCTACATGCCGGTCGGCGACAATCAGGTGCGGCGCTTCTTCGAGGACTGCGGCTTCGAGATCGTGCGGCTCAAGGGGCTGAAGTGCCAAAGCCCGGTGCTGATCGCGCATGTCTCGGAGCGCGAGTTGCGCGACGCGATCGTCGAGGTGAACGGCCCGGACGTCGACGCCATCATCCAGGTCGGCACCAACCTCGCGATGGCTCGCCTCGCCGGCCTCGCCGAGTTCTGGCTCGACAAGCCGGTGCTGGCCATCAACACCTGCATCTACTGGTGGGCGCTGCGGCAGAACGGCATCAACGACAAAGTCGACGGTTTCGGCTCACTGTTGCTGAAGCACTAGAACGGTTGCAGCGTCTGCCGATCATCAGCCATTGCAGGCGCGATCTTTCGCTTCTGCGGCGCGCTGCGCCCGCAGTTGGCGACGTGCCTTCTCGTTGGCCGCCCGCTTTACGAGGGGAGCGGGGTCCGGACAGGCGCAAGGGTTGCGAGCCCGCTTGAAGGCCGTTGTAAGCGGCCTGGAGAACGGGCCGGCGGGACACAGGGTTCAGAAACAGATAGCGAACGGTCAATCGGGAGGCCGTCAACCCGCAGCCTCTAGGCCGCTGACGCCGTCTGCGCACTCCATTTCCCAATCAGCTGCAGGGCTTGTTGAGACGGCACCGGAGGGCTCAGTCGATACCCCTGCACTTCCTTACAGCCGAGCAGTCTCAGGAAGCGCAGTTGCTCGTCTGTCTCGATACCTTCGGCAACCGTCCGGATGCCGAGGCCGTTCGCGATCAGGATGACTGCTTCGACAATCACGTTGCAGCTTGTACTCATACCCAGATCGGACACGAAGCAACGGTCGATCTTGACCGTATCGAACGGAAAGCTTCGGAGATACGACAGCGACGAATAGCCGGTGCCAAAATCGTCGAGAGCGATCTGCACACCCAAGTCCTTCAACTTATAGAGCGCCGACAGGGTCGCGTCGTTGTCTTGCATAAAGATCGTTTCGGTGAACTCCAATGCAAGCCGCTCAGGTGCAAGGCCCGTGGTCGCGAGCACATCACGGATCGTATCCGGGAGATTGGAATTGGTGAGCTGACGCGGCGACACATTGATGGACACTTTCATGTCTGTCGGCCATTGCATGGCCGTTCGACAAGCTTCCAACAGCACCCAATTTCCGAGCGGAGTGATCAGCCCACAATCCTCCGCCACGGGAATGAACTTTGTGGGCGAGATCACCCCCTTGGTCGGATGCGTCCAACGTGCCAGCGCCTCCAGTCCAACGATGGCATTGCGCTGCACGTCGACGATCGGCTGATAGTGCAGTCTAAGATCCTTGTTCTCCAGCGCATCGCGTAGATCAAGTTCGATTTCTCGCCGATAGTTTACATCATCGGTCATGCTCTTGGCGAAGAACCGGAAGGTACCGCGCTGATCCTGCTTAACCGCGTAAAGCGCGAGGTCGGCCGCAACCAAAAGGTCATCTCCAGTCCTGCCGTCGCGCGGCCCCATTGCGATGCCAATGCTGATGGCGGTCGCTATCACGTGATGATCAACCTTAAAGGGATCAGCCATTGCATCGAGGATGCACCGAGCCGTCTCTTCCACTTCTGCGCGTGAATTGACTTGCGGCATGAGCACCGCAAATTCGTCACCGCCGAGGCGCGATAAAGTATCGGACGGACGCAGCACCGCCTTGAGCCGCTCGGAAACGTGGATCAGGAGGTGATCGCCGACGCGATGCCCGATCGTGTCGTTGACGACCTTGAACCGATCCATGTCCATGTACAGCACGGCGTACTGACTCTCGCCGGCGCTGTCACAGGTCTCTTGGAGCCGTGACTGAAATACGCGGCGGTTCGGCAATCCGGTCAGCGGATCTTCGGACGCGAGTTTCGCAATATAAGATTCGGCTTCACGGCGGGTGGTGATGTCGGTGAAAGTCTGTACGAATCCCCCGTCCGGAAGCGTGGTTTTGCGCACCTCGATGTAGACCCCATCAGGACGCTTATAGTCCGCAATCGACGGGGCTTTCGCATCAGGCCTAGCGTCCTGACTTTCACCAAGTCCCAGCTCGGCTTCATTCCACAATGGAAGACGAGCATTCTCCGCCACGCATTCTGCCACCTCGTTGAGTCGTGGCGCCGATTCAATCAGCTGCTTCGGCAACAGCAACAGCTCGGCACAGCGCTGGTTGATGATCGGGATCTCGCGATCCTTGGTCACCAACATGATGCCTTGCCCAATGTGTTCGAGGGTGAGCTGCAGCTGACGAGCCTTCTGAGCAGCTCGATCTTCCGCACGCAGGATCTGCTCGAGCGCAATCAGTATCAGCGCCGTCAGTGCGACCACGATCAAAGTGTTTTGCTTCAGCTTCGACCAAGATGCGGTGTAGATGTCCGCCTCATGGGTGCTGACCAGAACCCAGAGAGGATAACCGCGAACCTTGCGCGCCGTCGTCAGCAGGTCGTCGTTGATGAACGCACCGGCGTCGGGAGCTGAAGCATTTGCCCCCCTGATCTTGCCGAACATCTCCGTGCCACTGATGTCCTGGCCGAGGGCCAGCCTAGGCACCTCGCCACCACCGCTCGACCGAACAGCGCCGTCCTCGCCCACCAGCGTCACTGACGTCGTGGCACCGAGATCGATCTTGTCATAGAAGCTTGTGAAGTGCGCTGGATCCATCGATGCGACGACAACGCCCGCCAAGCTGCCGTCCTTGTTCGAGAACCGGCGCGTGAACTGCACAGACCATTTGTTGCTGGCGCGGCCAACCAGTGGCTTACTGATGAATAAAGTGTCGTCCTGGCTATTGAGATGAACCCTGAAGTGTACCCGGTCGGCGACGCTTATGCCCGGTCTCGGGGCGGGCCGGGCGTTCGTCCCCTGGATGATGCCGTTGGCGTCGACCAGCGCCACCTGGACAATGATTTCGCTGAGGACGTCCGTCGTCGAAACGATGGTTTGATAGTCCTGCTTGTCCTTGGAAGCCTCGACGCTTCGCCGAAGATACAGCAGCGCTTTGTCGATCTCGCCTATCGACCTTAGTACGTTCTCCTCGAACAGCATTGCATAGTTCTGGTTCCGACGCTCGACCTCGCGATAGTCTTGCTGCACGTTGTCTCGATAGACGAAGAACAAGCCGGCCCACAGCATCAAGACGATCACGGCGCCGAGGAGCGCCGAGGCCCGCCGTTCCATGATGAGTCGAGGTATGCTGATCAGACGAAGCTTGACGCCATTCCATTTCATGCGAGCAGCATGTGGTATGCTCGCTTTCCAGAAAATGTCCGGATCGGCTCGATTGTGAATTTATGACGAACAAAAGTTTAAAGCGGGCATGGCCGCGTTTACAGCCGAGCATTCCGCATGGTTCCGCCTATTCGAGGATGGTTAATGAGATCGGATCGAGCCATTAAATAAATTGCCTGGCGATAAGCACAACGCCCAGGAAGCCCAATGTAATTTGGACATAGAGCCGGTAGTGCTGAGCTGGGATCAATGAGCGACAGAGCGTTCCCAAATAGATGCCGAGAAGCGCCGGGACGATTGCCGCGATAGAAGCGATCAATGAGTCGGTGGGCGCAACTCCTGATTGCTGAAGCGCGACCATCATAAAAAGCGAAGCAATCGTAATTGTCAGATTGACTGCCTGAGTCGTGCGATGCGGGTCCAGGGGCAACGCCAGTATGTACGGGACCAAGGGCAGCACCTGTGAGCCCGTCAGCCCTGTGAAGAAGCCATTGAGCAAGCCGACCGGCACTTGCAGCGGTCTTTCCAGACTCGCCGGAATGGAGAAGGACGGACTCCTTATCGACAACACGGAATAGACGACGATCAGCACACCCAGCAGGGCGGTCGATATTCGCGGATCGACCCACACAAGCAGGTAAACGCCGATCAGTATTCCGGGTATCGTCGCGGCATACATCGGCGCAAAGCGGAACAGAATTTCCTTCCGATGAGGTGTAAAGAAAACGACGAGCAGGTTGCTGGCGATGGCGGGCAGAAGCACCAGCGAAATGGCCGGCTTAAGCCCTATCGCCGCCGCCAGAAACGGCAGCGCACACGACGTGTAGCCCAGGCCGGTGGCGCCCTTGATTACGCCAGCGACCAGCAATCCGAAGATCGCCAATCCAAGAGTGGTAGGATCGTTCCACATTCGCCCTCGGCCACGCCGGCAATTTTCAGCTCAACACGGGTCAGTCGGCTGAATCATGGCTCGCGTCCACGACGCCGCTGATGAGATTGTGCGTCAACAGCGTCGGCGTGCTCACGTCGTAGAGCGGAACGACGTGGTCCTGAAGGCCGTCCTGGAATGACAACACACGACGCCTGAGCGCGTGCGCCTTTTCGACCGCAACCGGCTCGAAACGTATTTTCGCTCCCATCACAAGACGACCCATTGCAGACAGGTCGGCTGAGATTACGGTTGCGACTTTTGGGTAGCCGCCGGTCGTCTGGCGGTCGGACAAAAGCACGATAGGTTGGCCGTCCCCTGGCACCTGTACCGAACCCGGCGCGATGGCGTCGGATGCAATATTGAACCCCTTGGTGTGGCTGAGCGGATTTTCGCTTCGGAGCCGCATGCCCACCCGGTCGGAGATGCCGACCGTATACTCGTTTTCGAAGAAGCGATCGAGATCGGCTTTGCTGAAATAGTCGTGCTGCGGCCCTTCTATCGCTCGCAGCCGAGCAGGCGGAAGAAACTTGATGCCCTGCAGTTGAAAGTCGCCGCGATCGGAAGCCCGCGATTGACGCAATGGCAAGCGGTCTCCCACAACAAGCGAGCGGGCCTGCCAACCACCCGTGCCGGCACGAATATTGGTCGAGACGCTGCCCATCGAAGCAGCCATCTCAAACCCGCCCTCGACTCCGACGTATAAACAACTGCTATCCGCGAGGGATCCAATTTTTACGATATCACCGCGTTTGACCAATACACTTCGCTGGCTCTGAATTCGAATGCCAGTGCGTTTCGAACCACCGCGCAAAATCTCGATGGATGCATTGGCACCCGCGAAAGACAGCCGGACATTCTCAGCCTCAATCTCAAGCGTCGGCCCAAGATAAAGGACTTCCAGCGTACCTTCGCCAGGATCATTACCGACGAGAAGATTTGCGGCACGCAACGCGATCGGGTCGAGCGCTCCGCTCGGCCCAATACCAAACCGTTGGTAGCCATACCGCCCCAAATCCTGCACCGACGTCATCAGGCCCGGCTGCATGATCTTGATGGAATCGTCACGCCGCAAAGTGTGTCACTTCCTCGACTTGCTCGATACGAACGCCGTCTGGTCCCGACTGAGCCATCAGGCTATCGAACTCCCGAAGCGATATAGGCTCATGTATGACCTTGTCACCCGGCTTTAGCAGTGCGGCATCGCCATGCCACATCGACGCTGGAGAGCGGCCGAGCAGATTTAGACCAGACGCCGTTTCGCGAGGCATGATCAATGACATCGCCATCGCGACTCCCAGGGAGCCTGCGGGTATTTTCACGCGGGGTGACTGAAGACGAGGAACCCTGAGATCGGCGGCCAGATCACCCATGTATGCCAAGCCCGGCAGAAAGCCCAACATGTAGACGTGATACACGTCACCGGAATGACGCTCGACAATCTGCTTCGGTCGTAATCCGAGACGATCCGCCACATCATCCAGATCGGGCGCGACCTCTGAATCGTAGCAAACAGGCAGCCGCCAAGTGCGGCTCGAGCTTTGGACAACTTCGATCTTGCTTACGTGATCCGCAATTCGAGAGGCAATTTCCGGTCCCGAAACAGCCTCTGGATTATAGTACACCATCAACGATCGAAATGTCGGCACGGTTTCGAAAACCCAGTGCTCAAGCGACAGACTTCGATCCAACCCCAGCACCAACGCGTTCAAGCGACGGTCGATGGTTTCTCCAAATTCAACAACGACTGCTGTGTCGCCAGCATGCAACAACCGATACGCGGTCATCGGCGAAGATCCGGAATCGTTGTGGGGTTCGTCGCAGTTTTTAGTAAAATTTTTACCGTAACGTCAACTGAATCCCCTACTCGGAGGGTGCGACAACCGGCACCACGGAAGCAAATCGTCGCAAATGGTTAACTTTGCCGCGCACAAAGGTTTTGCCGATACCGTCAGCGCACAGTTTGTTCCGAACCACACTTCTCTTCTGTCAAATTAAAGCAGCGACCAGCAAAATCTATGTGGTCGCGACCACTCACCGGCCGAAGCCACGCCCGCGCTCCCAATGCCCGCCAGCCCATGCGCGCGCACCTCGGGTCCGCACGGTTTGCCGACCCCAACGCAGCAACGGCCCGCGCCTCAGCATGATCTCGAGAAACGTGCGCCGAAGGCAGTCCCGATCCTGCATGCGCGGCTGGCGCCGGCCCGCGCAAGGGACGAGATTCGGAATCTGCTTAAGCGAGTCTCGTCCTGAATCTCAGGAAGGTGAGCTGCTCACACGTTCGAATTGTGCGAAGCGATTGACCGCCTTTTGCCCAACCAACCGGAAGCTGAACCCCGATCGTGTTCCGGCTCACCGCGACCTTGCCGCGTCCAGCGGCTGCTACTCGACAACCATGATCGCACCATCGCCGAGACAATGACGGGACCGGTGGCTGGTCCTTACCAGCGATCCCCGACTGGCGAACATCTGGCCGATGATCACCTTGCGGACTCGATCAGTGACGCCCACGTCCAGGACTTCTCGAGGTCATTTCGGCTTCATCGGCAACATTGAATGTGCTGCACCTCGTCGGCAATGCCGAAACGGCCGCAGGTTGTCTCAAGCGTCGCCGTCCACCGACCGCTATGCGCGTGCATGACAGATATCAACCGCCGCGCGAGCTTTTGTTCATTGATCGGCATTGCTATGCTCCCGGTGAAAATCCCAGCTTCAAGGAGTCCATCATGGGTTACGACAAGGGTCACCAGGAATTCCACGGCGTTGATATGAAAGGGGGCTTCCATACCGTGCCGGGCTATCCGTGGGGCTTCTCCGAGAAGATCCTGGCCGGTTCGCTCGACGAGAAGAACAAGGTCGGCAACCGCACCCGCATCCTGAAGATCGAGCCCGGCGCGTTCTCCACCGTGCCGTTCGTGCACGACTACTGGGAGGAAGTGTTCCTGGTGTCGGGCGATCTGGTCTGCGGCAACGATGCACAGGGCAAGGGTGGCGAATCGTTCACCGGCCCGACCTACTGCGTGCGCCCGCCGGGCGTCTACCACGGGCCGTTCACCTCGAAAAACGGCTGCCTGCTGCTCGAAACGCACTACTACGTTTCGAAGTAACGGTGCGCGCTCGAATGCTGTAACGCTTGACGCTCCGGCCTAAAGCGGGATGACTTTTCTTCGAATCGTCATCCCGCTTTAGCTTCTTGTTTGAGCATGATCTTTTCCGAAAACCGCTTCACACTTTTCGGGATCATGCTCTAGGCCGCGACGGCGGTGTGGTCGCGCTTGGCCAGGAAGGCCGCGACCTCACGCTCGGGCATCGGCTTGCTGAACAGATAGCCCTGCCCGAGGTCGCAGCCCTCGGCTTTCGCGGCCTGGAGCTGCTCGCGCGTCTCGATGCCTTCGATGACCGTGGAGATGTCCAGGCTCTTGGCGAGCCCGATCACCGCACGGACGATCGCCCGGCAATCCTGCCGCACCAGCATGTCGTTGACGAAGGAGCGGTCGATCTTGATCTGGTCGAACGGGAAGTTCCGGAGATAGGCCAGCGACGAGTAGCCGGTGCCGAAGTCGTCCATCGAGATCTTCACGCCGAGTTCGCGAAGCTGGTGCAGGATCGCGAGCGTGTTGGCCTCGTCCTGCAGCAGCACCGACTCGGTGATCTCGAGATCGAGACGCGCCGCCGCAAGCCCCGACGCCGCGAGCGCATTCATCGTCAGTTGCACGATGCTGCGACCTTTGAACTGCATGGCCGACAGGTTGACGGCGACGCTCACGTCCTTCGGCCACTTGGACGCATGCAGGCACGCGGTCCGCAGCACCCACTCGCCGAGCGGCAGGATCAGGCCGGTTTCTTCCGCGAGCGGGATGAACTCGGCCGGCGAAATAAAGCCGCGCTCGGGATGTTTCCAGCGCAGCAGCGCCTCGAGCCCTGCCGCCCTGCCGCCCTGCAGGTCGATGATCGGCTGGTAGTAGACCTCGAATTCGCCGTTGGCGATGGCCTTGCGCAGGTCGAGCTCCAGCGCCCGCCGCGACTGCAGGCGCTTGTCCATCTCGCGCTCGAAGAAGCGGTGCGTTGCCCGTCCGTCCTCCTTGGCGCGGTAGAGCGCCATATCGGCGTTCTTGAGCAGCGTATCCGGATTGGCGCCGTCGCCCGGCGCAATCGCGATACCGATGCTGGCGCCGATGACGATATGGCGGCCGTCGATATCGTAGGGCTGGCTGACCAACTCGACGATCCGGGCGGCAAGCTGGCTGCATTGCTCCGGCCGCGCCACATTGGTCTGCACGACCGCGAACTCGTCGCCGCCAATGCGGGCAATGAAGTCCGTGGAGGGCACCGCCTCGATGAGCCGGACGGCGACAAGCTTGAGAAGCTCGTCGCCGATCGGATGACCCAGCGTGTCGTTGACCGTCTTGAAATGGTCGAGGTCGAGGCAGTGCACGGCGAAGCCGCGGCCCGGCTGGACGCGGTTGAACTCGCTTTCCAGATGCTCGCGGAACAGCACGCGATTGGGCAGATTGGTGAGCATATCGTGGCGGGCAAGATGCGCGATCTTCGCCTCGGCGCGCCGCCGCTCGGTGATGTCCTCGTGCACCGCGACGAAGCCGCCGTCCTGCATCGGCCGCTGCGAGATCGCGACGATCCGGCCGTCCATCAGCTCCTGGGTGTAGGCGGTGGCTTCGCGTGTCACAATGGCATTGGCCGCCACCATCTGCTCCGGATTGGCGAGCGCCGCGTTGCCGATCCTGGCGCGATACCCGTCAATGGCCTGCAACAACGTACCCGGCTGCGACAGTTCCGGCGTCAGCGCATACATCTGCACATAAGTCTTGTTGCAGACGATCAGCTTCTGCTCGACATCGAACATGCAGAGGCCATGGGTCATGTTGTTCAGCGCGATGTCGATGCGCCGGTTGAGTTGCTTGAGCTCGACCTCGCGCGCGATGAGCTGGATCGCGTTGTCCTTGAACACCTCCACGGCGCGGGCCATGGCGCCGACCTCGTCCTGGTCGAACCTGGAAGGGATGACGGTTTCCGTATCGTTGCGCGAAAGCCGGATCATCGCCTGCGTGACACGCCCAAGCCGCGACACCATGCGGTGCATGGTGCCGAGCCCGATCGGGCCGATCAGCACGATGGCGACGAGGGCGCAGAGCAGGACCCACACCGCCAGCGACCTGACCGCGAAGCTGACCGACGTGATGGCTTCCTGCGCCTGCTGCAGCCGCGTGTTGCGGTATTCCTTGATCAGCCGCTCGATGCCGTTGGCGACGTGGGCGTAGCCGCCGGCCTGCTCGACCGCCTTGTCCTGCGCGAACTCGTTGGCGTAGAACGCGACCTGCTGCCCCGCCTCGAACAGCGACGGCAGGCTTACGCCGATGCGGGCCTCCAGCGAGCTCGGATCGGCCGGCTGCTTCTCGCCAATCTCCTTGATCAGCGCCGTCAGCCTGGTCTCGATCTGCTTCAGCTCGATGCGATCCGACTGCAGCCGGTCGCGATCGACCTCCGGCGGCATGCTTTCGACGATGCGCCGGTGATTGGCGATCAGAAGCTCAAGCCGCGTCGAGTCCAGAATGCCGAGGAAGCTCACGCCATAGAGACGCTGCGCCGCGGTTTCCGTCGTCCGCGAAAAATAGATCGACGCAATCGACAGCGCTCCCACCGCCAAAAGCGACAGGAAGGCAAAGAAGTAAACCTTCGCCGAAATTCCCACGCCGAACCGGCGCAGGGCCGCCAGAGGATGTCGAAAGCGCAAACCCATCCCGAAGCTACATGGTTTTTTCCGCGATCTTCCGCGCCGCGTCGATGACTGACTTCATCGCCGGCGTGGGATCGCCGAAGGTTACGAGGCTCAGCGTCTGCTCGAGCGGCGCCTCGGTCGCAAGCTCCTGAATTCCACGCTGCCTGACCAGCGCGAGCTGCGCGAAACCGATCGCACCCCGCTCCTGCTCGACGACCTGGACAAGCTGCACCGGCGACTTCACCCAGATGATGTGCGGCCCGTCCGGAACCTTGCCGTTGAGAAGCTCCGCTTCAACCACGCTGGTCACACCGCCGCCGCCGCCAACCAGCACCACACGGATCGGCTGATCCTTTCCGCCGAGCTCCGACCAGTTGGAGATCTGGCCGAGCAGCATCTTGCGGACCTGGTTAAGCGATGTCTTACGGACGGCGTTGGTGTTGTGGACCGCGATCGCGATGCGCGTGTTGAGAACCGGATGCGCCTGCAGGCGATCGTACGACATCCCCGGCATCACCTTCTTGAGCTGATCGATTTCGCTGCTGAGCGAAGCCGAAATCATGCTCATGTGGGCGCGGCCCTCGAGCAAGGCCATCATCCCGGGCATCGACTTGTTGGGAATGACCGTCAATTCGTGCTTGGACTCGTTCTCGATCGCCGCCTTGTTGGCTTCCATGAGCCGGCGGTAAAACGTCGTCGATCCCTGGACGATCAGGGTTTCCGCTGCCGCCTGGGTCACCGTGGCGGCTGTCATCACCGCAAACGCTGCAAGCATCGCCAATTTTCCGGCGCCGCGCGCCGGCCGGTTTGGTTCAAGCCTCATGCCCGCACCCATCCGCTCGCGGCGTTTGAGCCGCGGCCCGAGTCCCATTCCCCCAACATCTCAAGTGATAGCGACGTCGCCTTACCCCCACGCTTAAGGCGTCGCCTGAACGATGCACGATCCGTTTTTTGGTGAATCTTCGGTTAGCGTCGCGCCGATCCCAGGCGGTTCGCTAAAATTGCGAGGATTGCCGTTACAGAACTGTCATCGAAAGCCGGTAGCAATGGTTCGGCATGCAACCGGATGTCGGTGATGACCTTTAACTTGGTTCGCGGCGGCTGGCCCAACATCGTGCCGATCCTGGCGCTGGTCCTGATGCCGGTCGCGGGGCTCGCCACGACGCTTGATCGCGCACCACGGGCCGCCAAAATTGCGATGACGGAATACGGCCCGCAGCCCGACGCGCTGCTGCCGATCGTCACCGTCGAGCAAGTCCTGAAATAGCCAACGCCGGGCTCGAATCGATCCCGTTCCTGCGGAATCGGGAACGACTCCAGGTTCTCTGGTTGGTCGCATTTTCCACGGCGAACCGCTGCACACCCCGGATCAAGTCCGGGGCAGGCATCGCCGGAAATGCTCCACGCTGTCGCCGGCACGCGGCGAAGGTCGTGGCGGCAAGACCGTGCGTCAGGCGGCGGCGACGTCCTTGGCCGTCACGCCTTCGGTCACAACCTCGACCCTTCCGTCGAGATGCAGCCGCAGCACGCTGCCGTCGGTGATGCCGCCGATGCCTTGCGTGCCGACGATCATCGCGACGTC
>JAIESI010000046.1 GCA_019746135.1 Xanthobacteraceae bacterium | reverse complement strand
TGTTCACGTCGGCCTGGGGCATGGCGAAGATATCGGGAATGTCGAGCTTGTCCGCGGGGCCGACCTTGACGCCGACCGGGCCGACCATGACGAGCTTGCGCACGCGCGCCGGCACCTTGGTCGCGATCTCGGCGGCGATCCAGCCGCCGATCGAGCAGCCGAGCAAGTCGACCTTGTCGAGACCGAGCGTGTCCATCAGCTCGAGATAGAGATGGGCGATGTCGTCGATGCTGTCGAGCCAGTCCGGCAGGCTCGATCTGCCGAAGCCCGGATGCGAGGGCGCAATCAGCCGGCGTCCGGCCGAAAGCGGCGCGACGAACGGCTGGCGTTCGCCAAAGCCGCCGGCGCCATGCAGGAACAACACCGGCGATCCCTGTCCGGCCTCGAACAGCTCGAGATCGACGTCGGCAATCTTGACGGTCTTCAAGCAGCCCCCTCCCGGTCCGATACTGGCTTCGCCGTGTCATCCGCACGGTCTTGTGCGGTCAGGTTGGCACAGCGGATGATCAAACGTTACGCCGCCAAAGGAAAGCTGCTTTGCAGATTGGACGGGATCGGCAACGCCTGCCATGGATAATGGAGCATGACACAGACGAGCCCGGATATCCTGTTCGACCTTGATGCCGACGCACTCACCGCGCTGCGCCGGGCGCGGCTGGAACAGACGCTGGATCGCGTGTTCGCGGCGCACCCCCACTACCGCCGCAAATTCGCCGAGCTGCGCATGGCCCGTGCCGATCTGCAGTCGCTCGGCGATCTCCGGCGGCTGCCGGTCACGACCAAGGCCGACTTCATGGGCGATCCGGCAAGCTTTCAGCTCAGACCGGAAGGCGCGGCGGACGACGAGGAGACCGTGGTGTGGGACGTGATGTACACCACCGGCTCGTCGGGCGCGCCCGCGCCGTTCGTCTCGACCGCCTACGACTTCGTCAACATCCTGGCGCTCAACCGCAACATGCTGCGGCTGCGCGGCGTGACGGCCGGCGACAGCATCCTCAACCTGTTTCCGCTGACCAAATATCCGCATGGCGCCTTCATCCGGGTGCTGCATGCGGCCTCGTCCATGAACATCCCGGTGGTCTCGGCGATGCCCGGCCGCGCGAACCCGCGCCGGCCGGAGCTCAACAACGGTCTGGACGAGGTGGTGGCGCTCGCTGAGCGGACGCGTCCGACCATTCTCTGGGGTGTTCCGTCCTACATCCGCCGCCTGATCGGCCGCGCCGAGGAGATGGGCATAGCGCTTCCGTCGGTGCGGCTGGTGTTCGTGACCGGCGAAGGCTTCGGCGAGGAGGCACGCGCCGACCTGGTTGCACGCCTCGAACGCCTCGGCGCAGCTTCGCCGTGGATCAGCGTGTCCTACGGCGCAACCGAGATGCAGGGTGGCCTGGTCGAATGCGCACACGGCTCGGGCTATCACAACCCGGCGCCGGATCAGTTCCTGTTCGAGGCGGTCGATCCCGAGACCCACGAGCCGGTGGCCGACGGCGAGGAGGGACTCATTCTCCTGACCCATCTCGACCGGCGCGGCACCGTGATGCTGCGCTATGCGCTCGGCGACGTCGCGCGGCTTGCGCGCGGGACGTGCCCGCATTGCGGCGCGCGCACCGAGCGGATCGTCAGCATGCCGCGGCGGGTCGACGGCCTGGTGAAGATCAAGGGCATGCTGGTCAATCCGCAGGCGCTGGTCGACGCGGTGCAAGGCGAGCCGGCGCTGCTCGATTTCCTTGCGGTGGTCGAAAAGGAAAACCCGGCCGAGCCGCTGTCGATGGACCGCCTGCGGCTTCGCATCGTCGCCGCGGCCGGGGCAGACGCGGCGCTCGAACAGAGCCTTGCGGCCCGCGTGCAGCGGGCGATCGGCGTGACGCCGCACGTGGAGCGCACGACCGCCGACGATCCGCTGCTCGCCGGACGCGGCTGGAAGGTTCAGCCGCTCATCGATCTGCGCAAGGCGAAGGCTTAGCGCGCGATCGCTTTGGGATCGAAAGACTTGCAGCATCGGCGGGGCCATCCCTCCCCGCGAGGGGAGGGTGGACGCGAGCGCAAGCGAGCGGCCGGGTGGGGAGAAGTCAGCGCCAAACGCAGCATCTCCCCACCCGGCGGCTTCGCCGCCACCCTCCCCTCGCGGGGCTGTTGGATTCACACTTCTCTTCGAGGCCAGAAACCGACTCATCATCAAGGACTTGGTCGGTGTTCGAAGTCCAAATTTCCTGCGCGCGGCCCCGGCAAAGAACCCAGTTCTGTGCACTGTTGCGCGTAACTCGTTGAGAAGATTCTGGAAGATGTGTGAATACGACAGCCCTCGCGGGGAGGGATGAAACCGCTCGTGTCGCCGGTGCTTCAGTCTCAAGCCATCGCGCTCTAAGCCGCGCCGCTCATGCCCATATAGAGCCGCGCCACCCGCTCGTCGCCGATCAGCACCTGGGCGCGATCCTGCAGGCGGATGCGGCCGAGCTCGAGGACGCAGGCGCGGTCGGAGGCGTTCAGCGCCTTCTTGACGTTCTGCTCGACCATCAGGATCGCCTTGCCGGACTCGGCGAGCCGCCGCACCACCGCAAACACCTGATCGACGATGCGCGGCGCAAGCCCGATCGACGGCTCATCGAGCATGATCACCTTGGGATCCATCACCAGCGTGCGGGCGATCTCGAGCATACGCTGCTCGCCGCCGGACAGGCTTGCCGCGTATTGCGCGCGGCGCTCCGCGAGCACCGGGAACATCGCCTCGACCGCAGCGACGCGTTCGGCGAGCAGCCCGTTGTCGTCGATCAGGTAGCCGCCCATCGTCAGGTTCTCGGCGATGGTGAGCTTCGGAAAAATTGTGTGCTGCTGCGGAATGTAAGCGAGGCCCTGCCGCAGCAGCTCGTGCGCCGGCAGGCGGAACACCGACGCGCCCTGCAGGCGGACATCGCCGGCGCGCTCGGGCGTCATGTTGTAGATGCCTTTCAGCACCGTCGATTTCCCGGCACCGTTCTGGCCGATCATGGTGACGACTTCGCCGGCCGCGACCTCGAGATCGATGCCGTCGACGATCAGCCGGCCGCCGCCATAGCCGGCTTTCAGCCCGCTGACGCTGAAGATCGCTTCGCTCATCCGAGATAGGCCTCGATCACGCGCGGATCGGCCCGCACCTCGGCGGGCGTGCCCTGCGCCAGAATCTGCCCCTGATGCATCACCACGATCCGCGAGGCGAGCGACATGATGAACTCCATGTTGTGCTCGACGATCAGGAGTGCGATCCGGCGCTCCTCGTGGATGCGGCGGAGAAAGTCGCGCAGGGTGTTGAGCAATGTCGGGTTGACGCCGGACGCCGGCTCGTCCAGCAGCAGAAGCTTCGGCCGGCTGATCAGCACCGAAACGATCTCGAGCAGCCGCCGCTGGCCGTAGGACAGCGCAGTGGCCGGCGCATCGGCGTAGCGTTCGAGATTGACCAGCTCGAGCAGCCGCCGCGCCTCGGTCCGCGCCGCCTCGCGCGCCGCGGTGTTGCGGGTCAGGCCCTGCATCCATTCCGGACCGAGGCGCTTGTCCTGGGCGCCGAACAGCACGTTGTCGAGGCAGGTCTCCTCGGCGAGCACGCGGCACTCCTGAAACGTGCGGGAGAAGCCGAGCCGCGCCCGCTGATGCACGCGCAGCGCCTCGATCGGCCGTCCCTCGAAGGCGATCGTGCCGGTGTCCGGCATCTGCCGGCCGCAGATCACGTCGAACAGCGTGGTCTTGCCGGCACCGTTCGGGCCGATCAGGCCGTAGATGCCGGGCTGGTCGATCGCGAACGCGACGTCGTCCACCGCGACGATGCCGCCGAACGCCTTGCGCAGGCCTGCGACCTCAAGAATGGCGGACATGAGCCAAGCCTCGAGAGCCGAACCGGCGGCGCATGGCCGCGACAAATCCGCAGACGCCACGCGGTGCGTAGATCGCCAGCAGCACGAGCGCGGCGCCAAACACCACCAGCCGCAACTCGTTGGCGATGCGCAGCACCTCGGGCACGGCGATGAACAGCACCGATCCGATCAAGGGGCCGAGCAGGTAGCCGGCCCCGCCGAGGATCACGATCATGACGAGATTGATGCTTTCGAGAAGCTCGAACGACAGCGGCGCCGCGGCGCGCAGAAACGTCACCTTGAGCCCGCCGCCGACGCCGGCGATTGCCGCCGAGATGGTGAAGATCGCAAGCTTGTGCGCGAACACGTCGACGCCGCGGGCGGCCGCGACCGTCTCGTCCTGGCGGATCGCGGCGAGCGAGCGGCCGAAGTCGGAGCGCACGATCGCCCATTGCAGGACGAACATGACGGCAAACACGGTCAGCGCCAGCCAGTAGAAGCCCTGCAGCCGGCGAAAATCGATGACGACAAAGCCGAGGTCGAGCGGCTGCGGCCGCGGGATGCCGGGAAGGCCCTCGGCGCCGCCGGTCAGCGTGTCGAGGTTGTTGAACAGGGTGTAGAGGATCACGCCGACCGCAAGCGTCACGACGATGAAGAAATGGCTGCGCAGCCGCAGGCACGGCAGGCCGACCAGCAGGCCGACGACGCCGGCAGCAACCGCGCCGGCCGCCAGCGCCGGAACGAAGCCGACGATGCCGTTCTTCATCAAGAGCGCGGTGGCATAGGCGCCGACGCCGGCAAAGCCCATGTGGCCGAGCGAGACAAGGCCGGTGTAGCCGAACGCCAGGTTCAACCCGATCGCCGGCACCGCATAGCAAAGCGCCAGCGTCAGGATGTGCAGCGCATAGAGCTGCGTCGGAAACAGCACCGGCACGAGATAGAGCGCGACGAACAGCGCGACCACGCTCAAGGCGGCAGGAAGCGGACGCATGGTCAGGCCTCGCCCCGCACGCGCACACCGAACAGCCCCCATGGCCGCACCAGCAGAACGAGGATCAGGAGCCCGAACACGACGGTGTCGCGGAAGTCGGTCGGGATGAACAGCGTCGACACCGACTCGATGATGCCGATGGCAAGCCCGCCGACCACCGCGCCGGGCACGCTGCCCATGCCGCCGAGCACGATCGCGGTCAGCGCCTTGAGCAGCGGCAGATCGCCCATCTGCGGAAAGATCAGGAACAGCGGACCGAGCAGCGCGCCGCCCAAGGCCGCAAGCGCGCTGGCGATGACGAAGGTGAGGAGAAAGATGCGGCTGGTGTCGATGCCGACGACGCGCGCCGCGTCGGCGTTCTGGCTGGTGGCGCGGATCGCGGTGCCGAGCCGGCTGCGGGTGAGAAAGAGCTGCAGCAGGATCACGGTCGCCGCGACGGTGCCGATGACGACGAAGTGCTGAACGGTGAAGCTCAAGGAGCCGAGCCGCACGATGGTCTCCGCGGTCGGCACGCGCATCTGCAGCGCGTGGGGACCCCACAGCGCGATGACGCCATTCTGGATCACCAGGATGAGGCCGAGCGAGGCGACCATCTGCATCTGGATGTTGTCGCGCAGCGGCCGGAACACCGCCTGCTCCAGCACCAGCCCGAGCGCAGCCAGTGCGACCATCGACAGCGCGATCGAGGCGGGATAGCTGCCGGTGAGCTTGAAGAACGCAAAATGACAGACGTAGCCGCCGGCCATGAACAGCACGCCATGGGCGAAGTTCAGCACCTGCATGACGCCGAAGATCAGCACCATGCCGAGCGCGACCAGCACATAGATGCTGCCGATCATCGTGCCATTGACGACCTGCTCGAAAAGCGCCGTCAGCATGAGCGCGCCGTCAGCATGGCCGTTCCGGTGACAGCAGGCGCGGGCGATCAGCCACCGCCGCAGTCCGCGACAAACGCCTCGGGATAGACGACGCGGCGTCGGCCGTCGTCGCACCACTGGGTGATGTAGACCGGCGGCGACGCCTGTCCCTTGGCATCGAACTTGATCGGGCCGATGACGCCTTCGACGGAGATGCCGGCGAGCGCGTCGCGGATCGCCTTGCCGTCGCTGACCGAGCCTGCCTTTGCCATCGCCGCCACCGCCACATGCAGGCCGTCGTAGGACTGCGCCGCAAAGCCGTGCGACTCCTCGTTGAAACGCGCCTTGTAGGCGTCGTTGAACGCCTTGATGCGCGGCGTCGGCAGGTTCGGCGGGAAGGCGTTGTATTGCGCCATGCCGGCGAGATATTTCGTGTTCAGCCGATCGAGGAACCGGTTCGACCCCATGGCCAGCGTGCCGATCAGATCGACGGCGAGGCCGGCGTCGCGGATCTGCTTGATGGCCAGCGCGCCCGGCTCCTCGTCCATCAGCAGCATGACGGCCTTGGCGCCGGAGCTGCGGATGTTGGCGATGTGGCTGGAAAAGTCGACCTCGCCGACGTTGAAGTAGCCGACATAGCCGACCTCGACCGACTTCGGCAGCTCCTTGCGCATGCCGTTCATGCCGCCGCGGCCGGCGTCGTTATTCCAGGCGATGAAGGCAAGCGGCGTGAGCTTCCGCGCCGACACGTAGTCCGCCAGCGCCTTGGTGAGCTGCGTGTTGTTGGCGTTGACGCGGAACGTGTAGGGATTGCCCTGGTCGGTGATGCTGGGCCCGGTCGCGACCGTGACGATCAGCGGCATCTGGAAGTCGGCGGCAATCGGCGATTCCGCGGCGGCCACCGGCGTGCACAATTCGCCGAGCACCACCGGCGTCTTGTCGATCGTCGCCAGCCGCTGCATCACCGAGGCGCCTTCGGCGGCGTTGCAGCGCGTGTCGTAGACCTTCAGCGCCACCTGGTGGGTCTTGCCGCCGGCCTTGACCCCGCCCGCCTTGTTGATCGCGTCCGCCGCAAGCTGAAAGCCGTTGAGCTGGAACTTGCCGGGCGCCGCCAGCGGACCGGTCTGGGCCGTGACGACGCCGACGGTGACCGTGCCGTCCGCCGCGGCCGCCATGTGCAGGGGAGCGATGGCCGCAACGGCGGCGCTGAAGAGGCAACGGAGCGGAAATCCATTCATTGAGCCATTCATTGGCGCGATCCTGACAGGAGCTTCGACGTTCACTTTGGCTTTGGCATCAGACCATAGACGCGCAGTGCATTGTCACGAAGCAGAAGTTGCTTTGCCTCCGGGTTCAATTCCAGCGCGTCGATCTCGTCGAGGGTGCGCTTGAACGCCAGCACCGGATAGTCGGTGCCGAACAGCACCTTCCGCCGGCCATAGGTGTTGATGTAGTGGCGAAAGCTCTCCGGCCAGTATTTCGGGCTGTGCGCGTCGCAGCCGATGAAGACGTTCTCGTGCTTCCAGGCCATGGCGATCATCTCGTCGTGCCACGGGATGCCGATGTGGATGCCGATCAGCTTGAGCTCGGGAAAATCGCAGGCGATGTCGTCGAGGCAGATCGGCCGGCCGGTGCTGCGCAGCGGCCGCTTGTCGTAATAGACCAGCGACTGGCCGACCTGCATCTGGATCGGCACGCCGAGCTCGCAGCACTTGGCATAGAACGGATAGTAGCGGCGGTCGTTCGGCGGAAGCTCGAACCAGTGCGGATAGGTGTGCGCGCCGATGAAGCCGAGCTCTTTCACGGCCCGCTCGAGATTGCGCAGCCCGCGCATGCCCTCGGTCGGGTCGATTCCCGCAAGACCGCTGAAGCGGTCCGGATGCTGGGCGACCGCCTCGGCGATCCACTCGTAGGGCATGTGCCAGGCGCCGGGCGTGCCCTCCTGCCCGAGCTTGCAGGCCACCAGGAACGCCCGTTCGATGCCGGCCGCGTCCATCTGCGCGAGCATCGCTTCGAGGGTGACCGACTGAACGTCCTCGGCGGCCCGGCCGATCTTCCAGGTGTGAAACTCGCGCGTCCACGCCGGACGGGCCGCGACGATGCGCGGCGTCAGCGGGTTGACCACGATGTCGATGGCGTTTCGGACCAATTTCGAGCTGCTCCCCGGCGGCAGTCTACGGGCGACCCCGGCGAAGTCCACTGCAACGCCTCGAGCTTTCGCGCCGCAGCCCTATGCCGAAACACCGCCGTTGCCGCCTCCCGCCCCTTGGGCTATGGAGAGCGCGGGCGCCCGTAGCTCAGCTGGATAGAGCGCTGCCCTCCGAAGGCAAACGCAAGCTCTTTCTGCTGATCGAGGGTGTCGTAAAAATCGAGTGAAACCAAGCGATTGGCGAAACTCGAAGGAAGTAACGAAATCGCGTTCGGGGTCACGGAAGCACCGCGGAAGCAAATGCAAAGGAGGTTGTAGCGTGCGAATGGCGGCGATCGGGGAGGCTTCGGCCCGCGTCGTTTGAGCCAATTCGATTCTCGAATTCGGGATTGACCGTGGTCGATCTCGGACACTATCTGAATATCGACGCGCCCGTAGCTCAGCTGGATAGAGCGCCACCCTCCGAAGGTGGAGGCCACACGTTCGAATCGTGTCGGGCGCGCCATTTGCGTACAAAACCACGAACATTGCCGTTTGTGGTCTGTTTCTCAGCAATCGCGGCCTGCAGCACATCCTTGCTGCCAATGATCCTGATCGCATGATCGTCCACCTCTACGGCATCGACGATCGACTGTATGTACCCCTTACGGACGCTGGTTTCGCCGGTATCGAGCCTTTGGTTCATCAACTGGGCGAATGCGTCGATCTTGGCGGCGTCGATGGTGGTGACCGTGCCGCATTGCGCCCGCGCACGATCGAGCGCGGCCTGGGCCTGCTCGCGCTGTAACTTGAGGGCCGCGGTTCGCTCGCGCAGTATATCGTCGAGTTCCACGACGCCATCCTCGATCGAGCGATAAAGTCGCCGGAGGCGGTCCTCGCAATCGGCAATCTCGCGCTGTAGCGCGATGAGCCGGCGATCCACGGCTTCGGCCTTGGCTGTTTGTCGATCGGCCAAGGTCCGCAACAGCTCGGCGAGTCGGTCCGGCGTCAAAAGACGCTGCTTGAGGTTACTGACTACGATCCCGTCAAGGACGGCAGCGGGAATATGCCTCCCCTCGCAAACGCTCTCGCCCTTCTGATGGCACCCAGCGCAGCTGTAATACGAATACGCCTTTCCACGGCGGACGGTGCCGGTGCGGGTCATGCCAGAACCGCACGACGCACAGATCGCAATACCGGTGAGCAGCGAAGGTCCGTTCACGACGCGTGGCGGTGTGGTCCTTGGATTATTCTGTCCGAGCTTGGCCTGAGCGCGCTGGAAAACCTCCATGTCGACCAGAATAGGAACGGGGATTTCGATGATGGACGACGGATCGTGCTGGCCGCCATTGCGGGAGTCGCGCTTGCCGTAGGGCCATCGCCCGGTGACGTAGCATGCATTCGTCAGAATCTTATGGACTGGCCCGACCCCGAAAGTTGATCCACGCCGGGTCCGGTAGCCGTGACTGTTCAGCCACTTCGTAGTCTCCTTGACCCCGAGTGGTCCCGTTTCCCCATCGCCTTCGAGATAAAGCCTGAAGATCAGCCTGACGGTCTCGGCTTCGACCGGATCGATATCCAGCTTCTTTTTGATCTTCTGACCACGACGCTCCGCTTCGACAATTTTGTAGCCAAGTGGCGGTGTCGCCCCATTCCAGAAGCCCTGCTTGGCCGACTCCCGCATCGCGCGCGTCGTATTCTTGCTGATTTCACGGGAAGTGTGCTCGTCGAAGATGCCGATGAGCTGCCGCATGAATACGCTTGAAGGGTCATCATTGGTCGGTTGCGTGACAGAGACGACCTCAACGCCGTGCTTGCGCAGTTTGCGAATCGCAAGCTCCATCTCGGCGCCGTTACGGTAGAACCGGTTGAAGGCGTAGCAGACGATCACGTCGAACGCTTTCTCTGCCGCGCAGGCTCTCTCCAACATCTGCTGGAACGCCGGACGGCGATCGTCCGTCGCGCTGGCGCCCGCCTCGACGAATTCGTCGACGATCAGCCAGTCATTGGCTTCACAGTGTCTGGCGGCGATATCACGCTGCGATGGTAAGGACACGTCGGACTTTGCTTGCCGGCCCGTGCTGACGCGCAAATAAAGCACCGCGCGCTTGCGACCACGTGCCGTCGCTTCAATCACGTTCCGGAAGACATGCTTACTCATGATGGTTCTTTGCCACGTTCGCTCAACGCAATTGCGCAGTTCACGCCGCGTCTTGTCAACGTCTATTTGGCTCGGTGTTTCAGCGCTTTGGTTGGCGTCGTCGACAACAATTCTTTAAGGCTACTGCCCAGCAACAGCACGACGGCGCGAATTTCGCTTTCTGTAATCGGCACGCGCTCAGGAAGATCGACTGCCACGCAATAATCTGAGGCCTGCACCGCCGTGCTGCCCGGCCCACGATTTCTACGTGGAGGCGTCAAACCCGCCCGATAACGCGGACGGGGGCGTCGCGGCTTAGATTGAGAGCTCATGATCGAGCTCCCGCCGCCTGATGCGCTCACTCTGGCGGCCGTGTTCGTCCGCGGCCAGCAGATTGAAAGCGTCGAGCGTGGTGGTCTTGATGCTTTCGCGCGCAAACTGTTTGGCCAGGTAATCGAGCCTGGCACGGCCGCGGCCGACGTCACCGGCTGACAGACCTGTTTCGGCCAAATGGGCGTCGATTTGCCGCGTGTCGGCGAAGAACCTTGTCTCGCTACGTGCGCGTGACGCCGCCACATAGGCGCTATGTCGATCGAACTGCGGCGACGCGAGAACGAGGGCCGTCTCTGTCGTGATGCCTTGCGCCTGGAACAGGCTCATCGCATAGGCGTGCGCTAGCCTCGCGCTTCCTTTGGCATCGGCGATCTCGTTGGCGGAGAACACGATGCGCTGCCCGGCGCGCTGCGCGGTGATCCGTACGACGCCTCGATGCCGTGTTAGTTTCTCGATGGTGGCTTCGCTGCCGTTAATGACGTCAAGCCGGTCGTCACGCTGCAGGAACCGGATGCGATCCCCGCAGGCGAGCCGCAGGTTGAACTTATTTCCCGAGGCATCGACCGCTGGGAGAGCGACCTCGCGGCCATGCACGATGCCACTGTCCTTCAGCCGCTGGCGGACGGCGGCGTTGATCGCGCGAACCTCGGCATTGGTCTTGGCGATGAGAGCGACTGATGCCGTGGGCTTCGCACCGGTTTTCTGCTCCCACGCGGCGACAAGAGCTTGAATGGCGGCTTTCGGACCATCATGCAGAGTCAGCAGGCCGCGCGTCGTAAGCGCATCGAGCCCAACTTTGGCATGGCCGCGCGCGAAGGCATGCACCATCTCACGGGCCCAAGCGGCGCGCTGGCGAACGATGGTCTCAAGAGCAACCGCGCCGATAGCCTCGCGCACCAGCCGCATGGCATGGCCTGGGCCGATGGGGCGGAGCTGGCTCTCGTCGCCGACGAGAACAGCAACTGCGCCGCTGGCCCTGATCTGCTTAAGCAGCCGATGCGTCTGTGGCGACGACTGCAGTGCGGCCTCGTCAACCAGCAAGACCGTACGGTTATTGAAGACCGGCTGGCCGGCCTCAGCACGCGCAAGCCATGAGTCGATCGCACGCGCCTCGACAGCAAGATCTGATTTCAATGCGTTCGCCGCTCGCCACGCGACCGAGGCGGCAACCACCTGATATCCTGCGCTTTCCCACGCGCGGCTGATAACGCGCAAAGCAGTCGACTTGCCGCTGCCGGCAATCCCTTGCACAGCGACAAGCCGCGCTCCCGATGTTGCAGCGCGCACGACCTCCGTCTGCTCGGCACTCAGGCCCTCCTGGCGAGCCAGTGTCCGGACGGCATGGTGAGCCGGACTTGCCACTCGTTCGGTGGCAAGGCGGGAGGCGGTGGCGACGAGATCGCGCTCAATCGCGATCATTTCCGGGGTTGAGAGAACTGGTCCATCCCGGGTCTCGCCGAGGACACGGATGGCGCCCGCGGCCAGAAAAGCCGTTGCCGCCTGGTAAACCCGATCAGGCGCCACTTTGGTGCCGACCAGCGCATTGGCGATGGCTTCGAGAAGATGCCGGCGCGCGAACGTGGATTGGTGCTCCACCAAAACCGGCGGCACAGCTTCCAGCCGCTTCTCAACGAGCTCTTTCTGGCGCTTGGCCGTCAGTTCGCGATTGGCTTTGCGCCCTGCCTCGCAAGCGGCCTCGACGATCGTTTCGGGCTGGTAGCCCAACCATTCGACTGCCTGCCGCCATTGGCCGGTGAGGTCATTGCCGGCAGCCTTTTGACGGCGGCTGCGCAGCGTGATCGCCGCCGCCAGCGCCGGCGCAGCCCTCGACGTGACACCAGCGCTCTCCAGGTCCTCCTCGATCGATGCTCGCCTGGCGCTGAAGAACCGGCAGACCTCCTCAGGCACGCAGCCGAGCGACCATCGCCAGTCGTTGTCAGCGAGATCGATTGCAAGCCCGCGCTCTTGGAGGGCGCTGGCGAGGGCCAGCCGGTATTGCGCGCCAAGCGTCTTCTTCCAAGAGCGGACCCAGACGGAATCGATAGCGCCCCAGCTGCCGTCCTGCCGTTCGACAATTGACGGCAGACAGACGTGATGGTGCCTCTGGGGTGAAGGCATCACTGTGCCATCGGCGTGCAGCTCGGGTCGTGTCTCGCCGTGCGTGAAAACGGCGGCGACGAAGGCCGCATGCTCACGCCGCGCTCCGTGACGTCCGCGGCGCGCGAGCGGGATTTCGCGCTCGATCAGCTGCAGCGTGGCTTCGACCGCTTCGGCCTCGGCGGCGGCGATTTCGGCGCGCAGCTCTTCATTGCCGATGGCCCACAAGACGGAGACCGCCTTGGGCGAGGACAGCGTCACGTCGACGCCCGCGACCCGGCCCTTGGCGCCAGTGCCTTTGACAAGGACCGTCCCGTCGGGGCCGCGGCCTGCGCACAGCCGCTCAAATTGCTTGGCGTCGACCGGCGTGCCCTGCTCCACACCCAGACGAGCATTGCCACGCAGCCAGACGCCGCCAGCCTCGGTACTGGTCTGGTAATAGTCAGCGGCCTGACCACGCGTGTAGTAGGAGGGCCGGCGGATGAGAGCGAAGGATGCGACCAAAGAAAAGCCTCCCAGAGGAGGCTTTCCAGTTAGAGCACCGCGCTTGTGCGATCTCGGAAATGAATGTGCTTTTTGCGGACCACGGCACTTCTCGCCAGTTCCTACACTGATTATGGGGCGGTTGCTCCTGCCGACCAACCATCCTGGCCATCAGATTGAATCCATCGCGCCGGGACATGCGCCGCCCGCCGGTCGGGCCAAGCTGTCAGTGGCACATCCACGATGGCCAAGACGGGGAATCCAGCGACCAGTAGCCGGATTGTCTTGCCCTTCGGCGTTTCAAAGACGCCGAGTTGATCGGTCAGAAAGTCCGGACTAATCGCCGGCTCCCACACCGTCTCCTTCGGCTTCGTGAAACCCCTGGCAAGCTCCTCCGCGGTGGCATCGCGACGGCGCTTGATCCGACGGGTGCCGATCCAAACGTCGCAGATGCGCTTGATCGTTTCGCCGGGCTCCAGCCGGAGCACGATCCGGATGCCGAAGCGCGCCTCGACGACGGACCCTTGTTCTTTTCCAAACAGAATTGAGACCTGGCCCAAGTCCTGAACCGTCGCAATGATGGTGACCCGCAGCTCGCGGCCAAGCGCCAGCAAGCGCGGCAGCCGATCAATCGCGGCTTCGGGAAATTCATCGAGCACCAACGTGAGACGCTCGGTATTGGGCCGGCGCCTGTCCGGTGCGAGCGCCGCTGCTGCCACCCGTTCTGCCAGAAAGCTGCCGACGAGGCCCGAAAGCTCGGGATAGTCGCCCGACTTCTGGAACAATAGCGTCCGCGGCAGCCGGGAATGCCGCTTGATCCAATCATGAACCGTAAAGCGGCGCGACGGCAATACTTGGGACCAGACCTGGGCGAGCGGTTCGATGGTGGTGAGAACCGTCACCCACAGCGTGATCATCACCGACATGACGGTGCGATTCTCCTCCGGGTCTTGCCCGAAATTCAGGAGCGCCACGCTTCGCGCTCCTGCTTGCAGCAGCATCTCGCGAATTTCAGCCGTCGACGACAGTGCCGCACTAGTGAGATCGCCCCAGTTCCATTGGTCGCAGCAGCGCTGGCGCAGTGCCATAGCGATGTCGGTAAGCACCGCGCGTGTCGCCTGCGCCCACATTGGGTCCTGCTTTGAGATCGGCACGCATTTCGCCGCGAATTCCCTTGCGATTAGAGGATTGGTGATCTCGCGGCCGATATCGAGCGCCCAGCTGCGTGCGTCGTGGGGTGCGACGAAAATGAACCGATCGGCCGGCAAGCCCGCCGTCATGTCGCCCTTGGCATCGAAGATGAATTGTCTTCCTCGCGGAGCGGACAGCAACTGATCGACATAGGCCCGCAGCAGACCGGTTTTGCCTGATCCTTGCGACCCGACGAGCAGGATGTTGCGCGCCAGCGAGGCCGCGTTCAGCTGCACCCCGGGCAATAGCCACAGCCCGTCGCGCGTCGGCTTGCCGAGTCGACGGATGGCATTTCGCAGTGCCCGCGCCGCATAAGCACCGGTTTCGACCGATCGTCCTTGCACGACCGTAAGATTTTCGGTCGGCGGCGTGTCGCCATAGGTCGAAAAGAAGCCCACCAGCGACGCAGCCGCCATAGCGGCTCCAATGGAGGCCAAGCGCGGCGCGGCGATCGGCGATGCCAGCAGCTGTTTGGCGATGCCGGCAATCCAGTCCAATCGACAGACGACCGGCCATCCCAACGGCGTACATCGCTCGCCCGCAAGTTCGAGCAGGATTTCATGGAAGACGAGGCCGCTTGCGAGGCTGACACGCCCGTGTAACAGCATCGCGATTGTCGGCGGCTGAATGAGGAACAGCGAGATGATGCCGATGAGCCCGGTCAGGGCTGCTGCGCCGAGCGCCACCAGCACCGCGGGCCGAAACAGTCGAATGCTATTGTTCATTGCCGTGTCTCACGGTTTCAAAAGCTCAGCACCAACGCACAGCCAAAGATCATCACCGCACCGGTAAGCGTTCCGAGCACCAGGCCATAGAGCTCGAAAGGCATGGGCACGGCACGTTGCGTTTTCCAACCGCCGGGCTCTTGGTTGGACTCCCCGGGTTCGCGCTGTTGCGTATTCGGCGGCGCTATGTCGATCGCCGGGGCGCCAACGGCCACTATGAAGGACGCTAAGCCTACGCGGCCGAGCATCGTCAGTTTCCGCGGGTCAAACGTCTCGGGGCGCTTCAAGAACTCGGCCGCGTAGCTGCCGCCAAGCGCCTGCCGGCTGGCCGACGCTTCGGCCGCAGCCGATTTCACGACTGCGTTGAAGTCGTCCCGCCTATTCATGTGCGCTACCACCAAACGCGATCAGCTTGTCGAGTTGCGCAAACATCTCGCCACACCAGCCGGCGACGTCACCGCGGATGATCTTCGCCTCGGGACGGGGCAGGCCAGTTTGTCTCATGACGTCTTCGACCGGCATGGTCACCGCATCGACCAGGCGCAGTCCTAGCCCGGATATCTCACACTGTCTTTGCACGGTCGGGCTGCGGTGCGCGCCGGTTTTCTGGCATTTTCGGGAACA